>CAYUKI010000145.1:0-5944 GCA_964445235.1 uncultured Acidimicrobiia bacterium
GTGTCGAGAAGGGTCGCAAGGTCGGCCTTATCGATGATCTCTTCGGCTTCGGCAAGGCCGTGGACGTACCTACCCACGGAGCAGTTCCCATGGTCTTCGGGGACGGTGAGGAACCCTGCCATCTCCGCCTCGATCCAGAAGACGCACGAAGCCGGCACGCGACCGGTCCGACCGTCGGCGGTCGGCTCTGACAAGGGTGCGGCGAACCGTGGGGGAGACTGGGGAACCCGTTCATGAAAGTTGACGGCGATGGGTGGGTGGCGGAGACCGAGCAGCTCGGTCAGGCGGGCGGCGAATTGGTTACCCATCGGCGGCGAGGGTAGCTAGGCCCCGCATACAATCGCCAGGCGGAACCAGCGGCCGCCCACAGATCAACTGTGGGCGCTGGTTAGTACTGGGTACTACCTGGAACCCTGGGTTCGAAGTTGGCGGGAGGAGCGGCATCAGGATCGCGGTGTTGGTGTCGGGCGCGGGTAGCAACCTCGAAGCGCTAGCGGAGGCCATCGTCGTTGATCCTGACTTCGGAGCCGAGATCGCCTTGGTCGTGTCCGACCGTCCGGGTTTGCCGGCCCTGGAACGAGCTGCCGCCGCCGGCCTGCACACGGTCGTGGTCCCCTGGGTGGAATACAACGATCGGGGGACCTTTACGGAGGCGGTTTGTACCCAGGCGGAGGAGCACGGCGCCGACGCCTTGGTGATGGCCGGTTTCATGCGGATCCTCGGTCCGGAAGCGATCAGGATGTTTCCGGGCCGAATCCTCAACATCCATCCGTCCTTGTTGCCGGCGTTTCCCGGTGAGAACGCAGTGGCGCACGCACTTTCTCACGGTGTCAAGGTGACTGGGGTGACCGTGCACTTCGTCGACGAGAAGGTGGACCACGGCCCCATCATCGCCCAGGCTGTGGTGCCGGTCCTTCCTGGCGACGACGAGGCCTCACTGCACATGAGAATTCAGGATGAGGAGCACCGGCTCTACCCTCGGGTCGTGAAGGCATTCGCACACGGTCGCCTCAAGCAGGTAGGCCGCACAGTGGTATGGACGTGATACCGGTACGGCGCGCCCTGGTCTCGGTCTCCGACAAGACCGGCCTCAGCGATCTCTGCTTGCGTTTGGCGGCGGCCGGCGTGGAAATCGTCTCCTCCGGAGGGACCGCCGATCACCTGACCGAAGCCGGGATACCGGTGACGGCCGTGACCGACGTGACCGGGACACCCGAGATGCTGGGCGGGCGGGTCAAGACGCTCCACCCCACTATCCACGGCGGGATCCTGGCTCGCCCCGATCGGGCCGATGACCGGGCCGACCTGGAACGTCATCAGATCCGGCCGTTCGAGCTGGTGGTAGTGAACCTTTACCCGTTCGCCCAGGTCGTGGCGCGCCCGGAGGTCACCGAGGAGATGGCCGTCGACAACATCGACGTCGGCGGCCCGGCCATGATTCGGGCGGGGGCCAAGAATCACCGCTACGTCGGGGTGGTCACCTCCCCTCAGCGCTACCAGGAGGTGGCGACCGCAGTAGAGGCGGGCGGGCTTTCCGACGACTTGCGACTCAACCTGGCCCGAGAGGCCTTCTATCACACCGCCTCCTACGACGCCGCCATCCTCGCCTGGTTGGAGCGGTGGGATCCCTTCCCGCCTCGCCTGGTCCTGCCCCTTCGCCGCCACGCCCCGCTGCGTTATGGGGAGAACCCCCATCAGGCCGCCGCGCTCTACAGCCTCGAGGGTACCGAATCATGGTGGGGGGGGGCACGGATCGTCCAGGGCAAGGAGATGTCCTTCAACAACTACCTCGATACCGAGGCCGCCTGGCGGCTGGCGTCGGCTATCGCAACGCCGGCGGCCGTCAGCGTCAAACACCACCACCCCTGTGGAGTCGCTGCCGCCGAAGACTGCACCGAGGCCTTCCGGGCAGCTTGGGAGTGCGATCCTCAGTCTGCCTTCGGAGGGGTGGTGGCGATCAACCGGCCTCTGCCGATCGCAACGGCCGAAGCGATCGCCGGGCATTTTGTCGAGGTGGTTGTTGCCCCTGGTCTCGATGACCCGGCGGCGTTGGCCGGGAGGCCCAACCTACGCGTGGTGCTTGCCTCGCGGCCACCTGGGGCTCGGTTCGAGAGACGGGGAATCGACGGCGGGTTGCTGGTGCAAGAGGTCGATCCGGTCGACGACGGTGACTTCCGTCCCATGACCAGCCGGCCCCCGACCGAGGAGGAGCTGGCCGACCTTCGTCTGGCTCTCGTGGTAGCGGCCCACGCCAAATCGAACTCGGTGGTAGTAGCCCGGCACCGAGCCGCCGTCGGGGTCGGGGCCGGCGATCAGAGCAGGGTGGGAGCCGTGCAACGCGCCCTCGCCCGTGCCGGAGACCGGGCCAAGGGGGCGGTAGCCGCTTCCGATGGCTTCTTCCCGTTTCGAGATGCCATCGACGCGCTGGCGGCCGCGGGCATCACCGCCGTGGTGGCACCGTCTGGTTCCCGCAACGATGCAGAGGTAGCGGCGGCTGCAGAGGAGCTCGGCCTCAGCCTGCTCTTTGCCGACAGAAGGCACTTCCGGCATTGAGCGCTGTCCTTCTCAACGGGCGGGAGGTGGCGGCCGCGGTCAAGGCCGACGTGAGCCGGCGGGTGGTGGCCCTGGGTCGCCCTCCCGGTCTGGCCACCGTCCTAGTCGGGGACGACCCCGCTTCCGGCGTTTATGTGGGTAACAAACGACGGACCGCCGGCCAGGTTGGGATTCGGTCCTTTCACTACGAACTGCCCGCCTCCGTTGCACAAGGAGAGGTCGAAGCACTCATAGATCGTCTCAACGCCGACCCCGAGGTCGACGGCATCTTGGTCCAACTTCCCCTTCCCGGCGACCTCGACTCCAACGCTATCACCGCCAGGCTTCGACCCGACAAGGACGCCGACGGGCTCCATCCCCACAACCTGGGACTACTCCTGCTGGATCGACCGGGTCCGCGGCCCTGCACTCCTTCGGCGGTGATGCGGATTCTCGAGCACTACGGAATTGCCACCGCCGGGCGGAGAGCCGTCGTGTTGGGACGCTCCTTCCTGGTGGGGAGGCCGCTCGCCTTGATGTTGTCGGCAAAGGGGGCCGATGCCACGGTGACCATTGCTCACTCCAAGACCCCTGACCTTGCCAGCGTGACCCGGGAGGCCGACATTCTGGTGGCGGCGGTGGGTGTGCTGGGCCTGATCGGTAGGAAGCACGTCAAGCCGGGAGCAACGGTGATCGATGTCGGGATCAACCGGGTCGGCGACCGGGTGGTCGGCGACGTCGCCTTTGCCGAGGTCGCCGAGGTGGCCGGAGCCCTCACCCCGGTGCCCGGCGGGGTCGGGCCCATGACCGTGGCCATGCTGATGGCCAACGCGGTGGCGGCGGCGGAAAGACGTCGCCCTGGTAACTAACTTCGGGTCGACTACCAAGGAGCCTGCTTTGCCGACCACTATCACCATGACCCCGTCCGGCTTGTCGGTGCCCGACGACCCGCTCATTCCTTTCATCGAAGGCGACGGAACCGGACCCGACATCTGGGCCGCCTCGGTGCGGGTTCTCGATGCGGCGGTTGCCAAGGCCTACGGCGGCCGCCGAAAGCTGACCTGGCAGGAGGTCCTGGCCGGGGAGAAGGCCTACAACGCGACCGGGTCGTGGCTGCCCGACGAGACGGTGGACGCTTTTCGCCGGTTCCTGGTTGGCATCAAGGGTCCACTGACGACGCCAGTGGGGGGGGGAATCCGGTCCTTGAACGTTGCCCTCCGCCAGACCCTCGATCTCTATGTCTGCCTCCGGCCGGTGCGGTGGTTTACCGGTGTGCCGAGTCCGGTTCGCCACCCCGAGCAGGTGGACATGGTGATCTTCCGCGAGAACACCGAGGACCTGTACGCAGGCAAGGAACTCGAGGCCAATTCGGACGGAGCCAAGCGGCTGCTTGAGTTCTTGGACTCCGAGTTTGGTTGGGACATCCGCCCCGATTCCGGTATCGGGATCAAACCGATCTCGGCCACCGGGTCCCGTCGTCTGATCAGAGCCGCGCTCCAATACGCCCTCGACAACCGCCGCCGCTCGGTGACACTCGTTCACAAAGGGAACATCATGAAGTTCACCGAGGGGGCATTCCGAAGCTGGGGTTATGAGCTGGTCAAGGAGGAGTTCTCCGATCGGGCGGTGAGCTGGGACGACTGCGGCGGCGACCCCGGTGCCAAGCTTCTCATCAAGGACGCCATCGCCGACAATTTCCTTCAACAGATACTCACCCGTCCGTCCGAGTACGACGTTGTCGCCACGATGAACCTCAACGGCGACTACATCTCCGACGCCCTGGCTGCCCAGGTAGGGGGCATCGGCATCGCCCCGGGCGGCAACATCAACTACGAAACCGGGCACGCCGTCTTCGAGGCGACCCACGGCACCGCCCCCAAGTACGCCGGTATGGACAAGGTCAATCCGGGCTCGGTGATCCTCTCCGGGGAGATGATGCTCCGGTACATGGGTTGGAGAGAAGCGGCCGACCTGATCATCTCGGGTTTGGAGAAGACCATCGCCGACAAGATCGTCACCTACGATTTCGCCCGCCTCATGGAGGGAGCTACCGAGGTCCCGACCTCGAAGTTTGCCGATGCTCTCATCGAACGCATGTGATCGGCGAGTCGTGAGATGGCGTCCGCGGTGATGAGCGACCGGGCCCGGATCAGCCTCGAAGCGGTCATCGTGGCGATCTCCGCCGACGCCCCCCGCATTCTCACCGTCGACGGGCCTGATCTCCCCCAGCTCCCTTCCGGACGCCTCGACGCCGTGGGCGACCGAACCCTCGAGCTGGGTCTGCGCAGGTGCATGCGCGAGAAGACCGGGTTGGAACTCGGCTACGCCGAGCAGCTCTACAGCTTCGGCGACCTGAACCGTGACCGGCGGCGCCAGGCTCCCGAGCCCCGGTTCATCGGTTTGGCTTATCTGGCTCTGGTCAGGAAAGCCCAACCAGCCCCGGGCACCAGCTGGATGGGACTCTACGACCTCTTTTCGTGGGAGGACCATCGGGCCGGCCCCCCCCCTGTGCTCCAATCCATCGAGGCGCAGCTAAAACGCTGGGCGGGGCGCCGGCGTCGGTTGTTCGATCGGGCGGCCATCGCTTTCGGTCTGGATGGCACCCCGTGGGACGGTGTGCGCGTCCTCGAGCGCTACGAGTTGCTCTACGAGGCCCGGCTCGTCTCGGAGTGGCACGTCGACCATGACCAAGCGGTTCCACCCGGGCTCCCCACCGGACGGCCGCTCGCCCATGATCACCGCCGGGTGGCGGCCACCGCTCTGGCGCGGCTCCGAGGCAAGCTCACCTACCGGCCGGTCGTCTTCGAGCTGTTACCGCCATTGTTCACGCTGTCCCAGCTTCGTAAGGTGGTGGAAGCGCTGGCGGGGACCAGACTTCACCAGCAGAACTTCCGCCGCCTGGTGGAGTCGGGCGGTTTGGTAGAAGGCACCGGGCAGGTGTCGGTGTCCAAAACCGGCCGGCCGGCGGAGCTCTTCAGGTTCAGGCGGGAGGTGTTGCGGGAGCGACCCCGGCCCGGGGTGGGGCGACCGAGTTAGTGCGGTGCACAAGCCTCTTTGGCCGAGCGGAACCAGTGCCCGCAAGGATGAACTGGGGCTTGATCGTTGGTCGTTCCCGTGACACAATTCACACTGAACCTTATACTCAATCTGAGCAAAACGATCCGACCAAACACATTCTTGTGAGGCCTTGCCTACCGCCGGGGTGGTCAACCGTCACAAGAAACCTATCTGCGAGGTGAGCATGGCCGTCTTGGTTGCCACTCGAGCCCAACAGGTTCTACCCGAAGAAGAACTGGCCGCCGTTCAACCCGTCATCGATGAGATCAAACGGCTCAAGGCGGAGCGAAACGCCGTCATCATGGCCCACAACTACATGACGCCCGATATCTATCACACGGTCGCCGACGTGGTG
>CAYUKI010000146.1:0-5903 GCA_964445235.1 uncultured Acidimicrobiia bacterium
GCTCGGCGACGGCGCCGATCCCGAACTAGCGGCGCATCTGCTGGGCGATGTTGTCCTGGCAGAAGGTTGGAGCGGAGCCTGGAAGGTGGTGCAACGGCACCCCGAACTCCGGGCGGTAACGCCGGAGGGTGACCTGTTCACCTCGATCGGTGTGCGCGTGGCGCGCCCTGATGGTGCGACTCCGGCCATGCTGGAGGCGGCCCGGCAAATGACCAAGGCGGCGGACATCGACCTGGCCCGGGCCCAGAGCCGGTTGTCCTCCGCTCGCCGTGCGTTCGAGGCGGGACGAGATACCGAGCGTCTGGCTTTGGAGGCCCTCGAAAGCCTCGAGGCTGGGCTGTCGGGTGCCACGGATGCGCTCGGCCGGCTCCAGCGGCTGGAGTTGGGCATCACCCAAGAGACCGCCCGCCTGGAAGAGCGGCGGGCGGCGCTGGCCAGTGCCGATGCCGAACGGCGCCAGCGCCTCGCCGATCTCAGTGCTCGACTGGCAGCCCTCGAAGGGGAAGAAGATCAGCAGCGCCTGCTCTGGTCGCAGCTGGCAGAGCGCCGCCAGGACCTTGGTCGGGATCGTGACATGGTTCGCAGCGACTGGCAGGTGGCCGTCGAGGAGTTGGGGGCGGTACGCGAACGGCGGAGCTTGCTGGAGGCTCGGGGAGTGACCATCCGCGCCGAGCTGGCTCGGGGGGACTCCGAACCGCTCGACGGGGATGCCGTCGATCGGCTCGCCCGGGTCGAGCAGGCGGCCCGGCTGGCGCTCGAAGGCGTCAGAGAGAAGATCGACGCCTTGCGGCGGCGGCAGTCGGATCTGCGGGCCCGTTCTGACGAGCTTTCTGGCGCCCACGCGGAACTAGAGCGACGTCACGCCGTCGCCACCGCCGAGCGAACCGCAACGAAGGACAGGTTGGCGGAGGTGACGCTCGAGCTGACCGAGCTGCGTGTGCGCACCGAAGCCGTCGCCGAAGGGCTGCGACGAGACGCCGACGTTGACGAGGCGGAAGCCATGGCGGCGCCTCGGCCCGAGTTCGGCGAAGGAGAGGACCTGGAGGCGCTCTTGACCTCGGCCCAGGCCGAGCTCCGCCGGATGGGACTCGTCAATCCGCTGGCGCTGGAGGAGTTCCGCCGGCTCGAAGAGCGGCACCGGTTCCTGGCGGACCAGCTCGACGACCTGGAGAGAAGTAGAGAGGAGCTCCGCAAAGTCATCCACGCCGTCGAGGCGGAGATGGAAACCATGTTCACGGCGGCGTTCTCGGCCGTGGCAGCTGCCTACGAAGAGAATTTTGCCTTGCTCTTCCCGGGGGGAAGAGGCCGCTTGCGTCTCACCGAACCAGACCAGGCCCTGAGCTCGGGTGTGGAGATCGAGGCACAACCGCTCGGCAAAAGGGTGGGCCGTCTCAGCCTGCTGTCGGGAGGAGAGAGGTCGATGGCCGCACTGGCATTCCTGTTCGCAGTGTTCAAGGCTCGGCCGAGCCCCTTCTACATACTCGATGAGGTCGAGGCGGCCCTCGACGATGCGAACCTTCGCCGTTTCTTACGCCTCGTGGATGCCTTTCGAGGCAGCACCCAGCTCGTCATAATCACTCATCAGCAACAAACGATGGAAGCCGCCGATCTGCTTTACGGAGTCACGATGGAACCGGGCGGGTCGTCCCAAGTTCTGGCCAAGGCGATGAGCGAGGTCGGGTCGCCGGTATAGGCGTGACCCGCCCGCTACCGACCGGGATCCGCCCGCTGCTGGCGGCGAACTTCATCGCCACCGTTGCCGTGGTCGGGCAGGCGACCGCCCTGGGGAAGCTGGTATTCGACCTCACCGGACGGGAGCTCGACCTCGGTCTGCTAGGCCTGGCCGAATTCCTCCCCGTCTTCTTGCTCGCACCGGTGGCCGGACCGATCGCCGACCGCCACGACCGTAGGAAGGTGGCGGTGGCCGGTGTCGGTCTGGAGGCGGTCGCCTCTGCGGGTCTCAGCTGGTTCGCGTTCACCGGCCAGACGTCGCTGCTCTGGGTCTATATGCTGGTTCTGGTTGTCGGTGTGGCGCGGGCGTTCATCGCACCGGCCACCCGAGCCCTTCCGGCCGATCTGGTGAGAGGAGACCAACTCGGACGGGTAGTGGCCCTGAGCGCCGGCTCCTGGCAGGCCGGACTTGTGGTCGGACCCGTCTTGGGAGGCTTCCTCTACGCCGCCCGGGCCGGCTGGCCGTTTGCCGCCGCGGCGCTGTTGATCGCCATGACCGCCATCCTCCTTCTGAGGATTCCTCCGGTGCCACCGCATTCGGTCGAGCGAGGTTCACCGCTCACAGAGGCACTGGCAGGCCTGCGTTTCATCCGACGCACGCCGCTCGTTCTCGGGGCGGTCTCATTGGACCTATTCGCCGTGCTGTTCGGTGGGGCCGTAGCACTCCTTCCCGCCATCGCCGAGAAGCAGTTGGGGGTAGGGGCGGTGGGACTTGGCTGGCTACGGGCAGCGGTGGGGATCGGGGCCGGTCTGATGACCGCGACGCTGGCGTGGCGCCCGGTGGGACGGCGAGTCGGCCGGGTCCTATTGGCGGCGGTGGCGGCCTTTGGGCTGGGAACGATCGTATTGGGTTTGACGAAGAGCTACCCGGTGGCGTTCGCCGCCTTGCTGATCCTCAGCGCCGCCGACGCCGTGTCGGTGTGGGTGCGGGCGACCCTGGTTCCCCTCGCCACTCCGGCGGCGATGCGGGGGCGGGTGCTGGCGATGGAAAACGTCTTCATCGGGGCGTCCAACGAACTCGGGGCCTTCGAGTCGGGGGTGGCGGCGGCCCTGGTCGGTTTGGTGGGAGCCGTCGTGTTGGGGGGGGCAGCGACGATTGGCATCGTTTTCGTGTGGTGGCTGTTGTTCCCGACGCTGCGTGACGTCGACCGGTTCGCCGACGTCCGAGTCGGGTGAACCGACTACCGTCGAATGTGGTGAACCCCCTCCTCTGGTTCGTCATAGCGGTCGCAGCCATGGCGTTGGTCGCAGTCCTGGTCGTGCGCCGGCGGGCGTTGTCGCGTCTCTCCACCCCGCCGGCGGTCGCTCCTGCAGTGCGGCTCAGCGACCGGCTGACTCGCTCCCGGAGGGCGTTGGGGGAGGCCTTGGGGGGGCTGCTCGGCAGCGGGAGACTGGACACCCCGTTCTGGGAGGGGGTTGAGGAGGCCTTGTTGGCCTCCGATCTCGGCATCAAGACGGCTGCCTCGGTGGTCGAAGCGGTGCGCCACTCTCAACCGAAAGACGCCGCCGGGGTCGCCTCCGGGTTGAGAACCGAGCTCTTGTCCATGCTCGATGGGAAAGACCGAGCCATGGCGCGGCGCCGAGCGCCGTCGGTGGTATTGGTGGTGGGAGTGAACGGGGTGGGTAAGACCACCACCATCGCCAAACTCGCCCACCACCTTCGCCGTCAGGGACTTTCTTCTTTGTTGGGTGCCGCCGACACGTTCCGGGCGGGCGCCGATGCCCAACTCAGGGTATGGGCCGACCGGGTGGGAGTCGACGTGGTGGGAGGCCAGGAAGGCGCCGACCCGGCCTCAGTGGCCTTCGATGCTGTCGCCGCCGCCCGCGCCCGGCACAAAGACGTGGTGATCGTAGACACTGCCGGTCGACTCCACTCCAAACACAACCTCATGGCCGAACTCGGCAAGGTGGTGAAGGTGTTGGAGCGCGAGGGGGGGGGCATCGATGAGGTGCTTTTGGTCCTCGACGCCACCACAGGTCAAAACGGTCTTGCCCAGGTGAAGGTGTTCACCGAGACCGTGGGCGTCACCGGGATCGTCTTAACCAAACTGGACGGGACAGCTCGGGGCGGGATCGTGATGGGTGTCGAGGAAGAGATAGGGGTCCCGGTGAAATTCGTTGGGGTGGGGGAGGGCGTCGACGACCTCGTGCCTTTCCAACCGCAGGAATTCGTCGACGCTTTGCTGGCGGACATATGACCGGTGACGACCTGGCCGGCCTGGCCCGCGAAGCCGCAGTGCTCGCTTATGCCCCCTACTCCAACTTCAGGGTGGGGGCGGTGGCTGTGGCTGCATCAGGCGAGGTTTATCGAGGGGCAAATGTTGAGAACGCCGCCTACCCGGCCTCGTCCTGCGCGGAGGCCACCGCGGTCGCCAATGCCGTGTCTTCAGGGGTTCGCAAGCTCGACACCGTGGCGGTGGCCTGCATCGATGCCGCCGATATCGAGGGGGCCTACCCCTGTGGTCGGTGCCGGCAGATCATGTGGGAGTTCGGAGTGGAGAGGGTGATCGTGACCACAGGGTCGGGTGAGGTGCGGGAGCACTATCTGGCCGAGTTGCTCCCACATGGGTTCAAGCTCTAACTCGGCGGCGGTCCGCGCTTGGCGGCCGGCGGTGTGACGCCGGCGAGGCGATCGCTTTCAACCGCCAGACTGATTGGGCCCGGCGGGCGCCTGACGCAACGCGCGGCGCAGGACGAATTTGAGCCCCGACCAGGTGGAGTCGATGGCAATGACTTTGACGTCGACCCAACCGGTGGGGAGGAACTCATCCCGCAGGAGGTCCTCGGTGATGTCGGTGGCGACCCCGGAGGCCTTCTTCGGCCATGCGACCCATAGCGACCCGTCGGGTGGCAGGCGGTCGACCGCACTCTCGAACCGCCGCCGCAACACCACCATCTTGGAAGCGAAGACGATGGCCATATCAACTCGGCCCCCTCCTCTTTGCAGGTAGTGCGCGGTGGGATCGAGGCGGTCCTCGAACCGTCGCGGGCTGTCAACCAGCGCCACCCTCATTCCCGCCTTGATGCCGAGCTTGGCCGGGAGGGGAGTGGCGGAGTAGCCGGTGGTCATGGTCTGGCAGTATGACGGGGTGGCGAACGTGTTCTTTCTGATCCTCGACGCGTTCTCGCCGCATCGCCTCGATCCGGTGTTGACGCCCACTCTCTGGAAATGGGCGATGGCGGGCGGTTTCGGAGTGGGGAGGGCGGTGATGGCCAGTTGCACCTATCCAAACCACGCCACCTTCGTTACCGGAGTGGGCCCGGAGGTGCACGGGATCACCTCGAACTGGCTGATTAGCGACGGGGAACTACACGGGTCATGGGAGACAGGCCCGGCGGTTCCAACCCTGTTCGACCAGTGCCGTCAGGAGGGGATCTCGGCCGAGGCAGTGTTGGGCGACCACCACCTGGTTGGAGTGATGGGAGCCCGGGCCGCCGACCGGCACTGGCCCCATGATGGGCGGCTGACTGCCGACCTCCCCCTCGACGGTCTCGGTTATCCGACTGACGTGGCCGTCTTGCCCCGTCTGATGGAAGCGCTCGAACGTCGATCCCGGCTTACGGTCGGCTATTTCGGGTCGATCGACACGACCTCCCACCTCTTCGGGCCGAGGAGCGAGGAGGCTGGTTCCGCGTATCGGGATCTCGACCGCTGCTTGTCTTCGATCGATGCAGCATTGGCCTGGGGCGAGACGGTGGTCATAGTCGTCAGCGATCACGACCAGGAGACGGCTCTCGACCTGCCGGGAATCGACCTCCGTGCACACGCCCAGGCAGCTGGAGTGGAGGTGCTGGTCTCCGACGAAGGAAGCGGGGCGGTTGCCAAGGGCCCCTCCGACTGGCGCTGGCTGGAGGGCTGTCCGGGAGTAGCGGGTTGGGCGCCGACGGGGGGGGGCCAGGTGGTGGTGTGGGCGGTACCGGGCCGGTTCTTCGGTACCTCGGATTCTCCCTACCTGCGGGGAATCCACGGCGGGATCAACACTCGCGATCAACTGGCATTGGTGAGCGGCGGCCATCCGGCGGTGGCGGCCTTGGGGTCGGTGGTGGCGACCGGCCCGGAGGCTGCCGACTGGGCGCCTATCATCCGCTCGCTTCTTCTGGATGGCCAGCACTAACTCCCCCCCCCAACGCCCCCCCCGGCGGCGATTTTGGCGCGGAGTTATGCCCCTCTG
>CAYUKI010000147.1:0-5871 GCA_964445235.1 uncultured Acidimicrobiia bacterium
GACCCATCGAGGCCAAGAGGTCGTGCATGCCCGGCGTGAGCGTGAGGACCGAAAGCTCGCTCACCGGTACGAAGCGTGCTTCGGTGGCGTCGTCGCCGGCTGCCAAAGTGCCACCCGTCACCTTCCCGGCGAAATCGACCAACGCGAAGTGCCAGGCGGGGGGCTGGCCCGGACCGACGCTTTCGCCCACCCAAACGACTTCACCCACCAGGACGTCGAGGCCGGTCTCCTCCTTGGTTTCCCGAATGACCGCCTGCCGCCACGACTCCCCCCACCTCACCTTCCCGCCGGGTACCGCCCACGATCCGGTGTTGGCGCCGCTCCCCCGTCTGACCAGCAGGAGCGCCCCCTCCTGGAGGACCACGACCCCAACCCCCGGCACTGGGTGGTCAGTCGACATCGTGGTGATACATCACGATGTGCCGAGCCGAAAAACCGCCAGCCTCGAAGAAGTTCTTCGCCAGGCGGTGGCCGGGGAGGACATGGGCGTCGAAACGGCAAACGCCGGCTGCCCGAAGCTCGTCCATCGCCCTGGTCAGCAGGGCCTCCCCGACTCCGACCTCCCTGGCCTCCAACTCCGTGAAAATGAACCGAAAGGAACCGACCATTTCGCCCCCCCCCTGGGGGAGGAGATCCTCGATCCGGGCTATCGCAAAACCGGCCGGATACCCGTCGATCTCGCCGACGTAGACGAGTGAGTCGACCAGCGCCTCGATCAAGGCGGCTTCCACTGGCTCGGAAAGCCCATCGGCAAGTGGCCACATCGGGTGAAGGTTTGTCATTTCCCGCTCCAACGCCCGATAGAGGGCCACGAGAACCTCGAGGTCTTCGACGGCGGCTCGGCGCGCACTGACTTCCATCACGAGAACCACCGCAACCGCCGCTGGAAGCCCCATTTGGTGACCAGAGCCATCGCCTCGAACACGATCGACGTGCCCATCTTCGAAACACCCAGCCTCCGGTCGGAGAAAACGATCGGAATCTCTGTCACCACCAGGCCGCGCTCAACGGCTCGCCAGGCCATCTCCACCTGAAAACCGTAACCGGAGGCCTGGGTGGTGCCGAAGTCCAGCGACTTTAGAGCCTCCGCCCGAAATGCTCGGAATCCCCCGGTGGAATCTCTGACGGGCAGGCCGAGCATGACTCTGGCGTACGCATTGCCACCTCGGGAGATGAGTCGTCGATAAAGCCGCCAGTCAGGAGTGGCGCCGCCCGGCACATAGCGTGAGCCCAACACCACGTCCGCCCGGTCCAACCCATCGACCAATCGCGGCAAGTCTTTCGGATCGTGGGAGAAGTCCGCATCCATTTCGACAATGGCTTCGGCACCGCCGTGGAGGGCGATCTCGAACCCTGCCACGTAGGCCGGTCCCAACCCCTGCTTCAACTGACGATGATGAGCGGTCACGAGCGGCTCCAGATCGGCGATCTCGTCGACCACACGGCCGGTTCCATCCGGAGACCCGTCATCCACGACCAGGACCCGATAACCGTGGACCAGGACAGCGGCCACCAATGCCTCGATGTTGTCACGCTCGTTGTAGGTGGGGATCACCACCCAAACGGCGTCAGGACGCACAATCTCGACAGAGCATCTTGCGTTTGTTGGCGAGCTGGCTCATCCTCTTGACCAGGAAACAGCTCCTGCACACGAATTCGTCCCCCCGCACTGCTTGGGCCTCGACGTTCATGGTCAATTCCTCGCGGCGGATGGCCCGCAACTCGGCGACCTCGTCAACAAGGAGCGACTCGGACACTTCGTCCTCAAGAAGTTCGAGTTCCTCCGCCTCGAGCTCATCGAGAGCCTCGACGGTCTCCTCGTCCGGCACCACCTCGGCCACTTCGGCCTCGAACTCGGTGAATTCCTCTTCTGCGACCTCTTCTTCTACGACCTCTTCGTCGGCGGCAATGATCTCGTCGACGACCTCCTCCTCCGGCTCTTCCTCGGGGGAGTCTTCGGGAAAATCCTGTACGTCTTCGTCACTCATGTTTCACACCTAGCCGGCAAGGGCTCTACCACCCCGACCCCGATCTAGTCAGCCATCTAATCAACTCTGGGCCGAAACCCACGGGGCCCCTCCGCCGCCGGGCCAGCGGCCCGGCAAAAACGGGGCGGGAGTATATCCCGACCGGGGTTCAGATCTTCAAGTCGAGCGCGGCGCTCAAAACGCTGCCACGCAGCGGGGTATTCCCAAGATATTCGCCGTCGGCTTCCACCGGCCAGGGATGCTCGGTGCGGAGTTCGAAGGAAGGGACGCTCAGTCGCCGAACAGTGCGATCGGAGAGGTGGAGCCCGCGGATAATCTTCGGCACCAGACGGGGCGCCTCCCATTTCCGAGCGGAGATCACCTGGAGGTCCAGCTCCCCGTCGGTGACCGCAGCGCGGGGGGCGACGTTCCAGCCCCCGGCGAAGAACTGAGCGTTGGCGAATATCACCGCAAGGGCATGGGCGGTGATCACGCGATTGGGGGTGTGAACCTCAATGTCTACCGACTTGAATCCCGGCAGCCGGGCTGCGAAGGCGAATATGTAGCGAAGGCTGCCGAGTCGACGGGGAAAGCGCCCGGCGGTCTCGGCAGCCGCCGCACCAACCCCTGACTGGCCGACGTTGAGGAAATAGCGCCGCCCGAAATCACCCTCCAGCACCCCGGCGTCGACTGGATACGTCCTCTCCCCGAGGAGGTGGCGGGCTGCAGCATCTAGTTGGGAGGGAATCCCGAAGGTGCGGGCAAAGTCGCATCCGCTCCCGATCGGCAACAACCCGAGGGTCGCCCGCTCCGACCGCCCGACCAGATGGTTGGCGACTATGTGCAACGTGCCATCGCCGCCGACCGCGACGAACCGCCGTCGGCCGGCCTCCCAGGCATCGTTCACGCAGTCTGCCATCTCGAGGCGACCGGCGGGCGCCACCACCTCCGCATCGACGCCGGCCCCGGCGAGAGCCGCCTCAACCTTCTCGATCTGTTCGGGTCGGCTCCCGGCCTGACGGTTAAGGAGAACCAGCCAGCTCATACCGCTCCCCCGGCGGCCACAACCCCGCGGTCGATGTCCGCCAAGGCGATCCGTGCATCAGCGGTCAAGGCCGGGGCGGCCTCTCGGACCTGGCGGAGAAGATCGACAAGCTGACGGGCGACGCGCACGAAATCACCGGGTGCCAGGACATGGTCGGGCAGGTCCTCCAGTTCGACCCCACTCGCCCAGGCATGGGCCAAATCGACAAAACCGGGGTCGGGAGCCCTGGTCACCGTCAAGCGGCCGCTCCGTTCCCGCCGGGCCAGCCGGTCCGACAGCGCGCCGATGAGGCCAAACCGCTCCGCAATGGTTGGGGTCGGGAAGATGGGCGCCGACGGTCGGTCGGTCCGAGGTTCGAACACGAATACCGAGATAAGCGCCGCCAACTCCTCGGGGGTAAGCCCCAGGAACATGCCCTCTTCGATGGACTCCACCAACAAAAGGTCGAGTTCGTTGTAGATGAACCGGAGCCGGCGGCCCTTTTCGGTCAACTGCCAACCCGACAAATAGCCCCACTCGGTCAGCAATTCCTCGATAGCAGAGAAATCCTCCACTACCCCGACGCCGGTGCGCCGCATCATCGCCAGCTGTTGGTCGAGACGCTGGCGGGTGCGGCGCGCCCTCCTCGCCCAACGCACATGTTGGTCGACCTCTGGGCAGGCCGCGACTGGATGAGCGGGAGGGGCGGGTGGCGTCGGCAACCGCTCTCCGAGGGGGGGAAGCTTGCGAAGACGTCGCACCGTGTCGGTGAGGACGGTCTTGTCCGAGGTACGGAAGGGAGCAGGTAGATCCAACCTACCAATTCTTTGCGACCCCTCCACGAGATCCTTGCTCCCGAGTGGGGCGGTGCGGCCTGAAGTGCTGAGGACGAGAAAACGGACGCTCCCCTCTTTGCGGCTCAACCGCCGGATGATCAGATGGCGGCCGGCCCGCGGCCCCCCCGGGATGTCGACGACGTCACCGATCCGGAAGAAGGGCCCGGTTGAGCGCCCCACCGCCGGTTGGTCCAGCTGACGCAGGTAATCGTCGATGTCACCCAGATGGCAGACGGCCTGGGACTCTTCTTCGAGCAGGCGCTTCTCGAGCTCTTTCACCGCCACGTCGGCCTGCCGGTAGTCCTCCTTGCGCTGGTACTGGGCGAAGCTCGCCGACAGCAGCTCGAGGGCCAGCGGGCGCGCGTAGTTGGCCACCAGGTTGGCGGCCATGTTGTAGGTGGGTCGAAAGCTGGAACGAAGCGGGTGACTCCCGATCGAGGCGATTTGGTTGACCTGCGCGAGTGGGACATAGGGAGAATGTAGGACCACGCCGAAACCCTCATTGTCGATGCCGCGCCTTCCCGCCCGACCGGTCAGTTGCGTGTAGTCCCCCGGTTGCATCAGCTCGTGTGTTTCGCCGTTGAATTTGCTCAGACTCTCCAAGACGACGGTACGAGCCGGCATGTTGATACCCAACGCCAGCGTCTCGGTGGCAAACACGACCTTCAAGAGCCCCGACGAGAAGAGCTCCTCGACAGTCTCTTTAAAGGCCGGCACCATCCCCGCATGGTGAGCCGCCACCCCTGCCTCCAAACAGGCAGCGAACCTGACATAGTCCAAGACACCGAGGTCGGAGTCGCTCAGATGACGGGTTCGGTCGAGAACGATGCCGCCGATGACGTCGCGTTCGGCCGGATCGGTCAGGCGGACTCCGTCCTCCAGCGCTCGGAGGGCGGCGGCATCGCATCCAGCTCGCGAGAAGATGAAGAATATGGCCGGCAACATCCCTTCCCCGTCGAGCAACTCGATCGTGTCGATACGATGGGGGGTGGCGAATCGGCGTCGGCCGGGCCGCTCCGTAGCCAGGAGCCGCTCGAGCCGGGCGTTGGGTCGAAGTTTGCCGTCACGACGGGTGAACGTCGAAAGCAGCTTGAGCGGCTCGGCAGAATGCCGATCCCGCAAGAGATACATGCTCTGCAATGGCACCGGACGTTCGGTCTCCACCACCAGGTCGGTTTCCCCTCGCCGACTCCTCACCCAACCGGCGAACTCCTCGGCGTTGGCGATGGTGGCCGACAGGCACACAAGCTGAATATGGAGGGGGGTATGGATGATGATCTCTTCCCAAACCGCACCTCGTAACGGATCCTGGAGGTAGTGGACCTCGTCGAGGATGACCACCCCGACTTCGGCGATCCGGGCCGAACCGGCGTAGATCATGTTGCGAAGGACCTCGGTGGTCATGACCACGATCTCGGCATCGCCATTGATGACGTTGTCGCCGGTGAGCAGGCCGACCCGCGCCTCTCCGTACTCGGCGACCAGATCTCCGTACTTCTGGTTGGAGAGCGCCTTGATGGGTGTGGTGTAGAAGGCTCTTCGCCCGGCCTCCAGCGCCAGATGAACGGCCACGTCCGCCACGAGGGTCTTTCCGGCACCGGTGGGGGCAGTCACAACGACGGAGCGCCCGTCTGCCAGCGAGGCGGCGGCCTCTTTCTGGAAAGCGTCCGGTGCGAATCTCCGCGATGAGAAGAAGGACTCGACGGTCATCGCCGTAGCACGAGCCTCACCAGCCAATAGGTGATCTCGTAAAACAGGTAGAGGGGAACAGAAAGCGCCAGCAAAGTGAGCGGGTCCCCCGTCGGAGTGATCATTGCCCCGACCACCACGATGATCAGGATCGCCCAGCGCCGGCCCCGGGCAAGCTGGCGGGCCGTGATCAGCCCGGCCGCCGCGACCGCGAAGAGGAACACCGGGTATTGGAATGCCACCCCGAACACCAAGAGGAACCGAATCACGAACGAGAAGTAGTCGCCGATTCGTAGCTGGCTCTGGACGTCGTCGAATATGGTGAGGAGGAAAGCGAGGCCGCGCGGCAGGATCC
>CAYUKI010000148.1:0-5827 GCA_964445235.1 uncultured Acidimicrobiia bacterium
CTGTCGTCGTCCCGATCCTCAATCGTCGTTGAGGTTCTGTCGTCGTCCCCATCGGCAACGGTGGTGGAGGTCCTGTCGTCGTCCCGATCCTCAATCGTCGTTGAGGTTCTGTCGTCGTCCCCATCGGGGAGAGTGGTGGAGGTCCTGTCGTCGTCCCGATCCTCAATCGTCGTTGAGGTCCTGTCGTCGTCCCCATCGGGGAGAGTGGTGGCTGTGCTGTCGTCGTCGAACCGGGTGGAAGGGGTGCCGGTGCCGTCATCATCGACGGTAGTGCTGGTTGCCTGGCTGGCCAGGGTGGTCGAGCTCCGCTGGTCGTCGGAGGTCCTCGATGTCACGGCCGGCCCGGGTAGAGCCGCCCAAGAGATGCCAGTGATGAGAAGGGCGACGGTGAAGCCGCCTGCGAGCGTTGCCAACTTGCGCATGTCGTGTCCTTACTGTCGATGGTGGTTAGGTCGCCGATGCCCTTGCCATCATGAAGGAACCGCAGTTAATGGGGCCTCTTGAGATCCTCAAGGAACTCACATTTCGGTGGCGCTCGCCGCCGACGAATTCCCGCCGATCAGACGGCCGAGTCTGCCTGCCCGTCGAGGGCCTGTTCGAGGGTTGTCCAGGGGAGCAGGGCGCATTTGATTCGCACCGGAAAGCGGCGAACCCCCTGGAGCGCTTCCAAGTCGCCGAGGGCGGCACCGGGTCGGTCGGGGTCGATACCCGCGCCACCGTTGGATTCGACGTCCATCAAGGCCTTGAAGCGCCGGGTCAGGTCTCGGATCTCGGCCCGACTCTTGTTTTTCACGGCTTCGCTCATCATCGAGGCCGACGACTGGCTGATCGAACAGCCTTGTCCCGTCACCGAGACCGCCGTCAGGGCGTCCCCTTCGAAACGCACCTCGACGTGGACCTCGTCACCGCACAGGGGGTTGGTGCCGTCGGCGACCGCGGTGGGTTGGGGGACAGGCTGCCGATTGCGAGGACTCCGGTAGTGATCGAGGATGACCTCCCGGTAGAGGTCTTCTAGGCCCATCTCATACTCCAAACAGGCGGCGAGCCTCATCGAGAGCCTCTATCAGCACGTCGATGTCGTCGGTGTCGTTGTAGACGGAAAAGGAGGCGCGGGCCGTGGCGGGGACACCGAGGCGGCGATGAAGCGGCTTGGCGCAGTGGTGTCCGGCCCGCACCGCCACTCCGTGTTGATCCAAGATCGTGGCGAGGTCGTGGGGGTGGACGTCGGCCAGGGTGAAGCTGACCACCCCCCCCCTCTGGGTCAGGTCGGAGGGGCCGTAGACCGTAACGTCAGGAACCTCCCGGAAACGATCAAGTAGGTAGGCCGTCAAGGCCATGTCATGTTCGGCCACCGCCTTCATGCCGACCTTTTCGAGATACTCGACCGCTCGCCGAAGGCCGACCGCTTCGATGATCGGAGGGGTGCCGGCCTCGAAGCGATGGGGGATCGCCGCCCAGGTGGCCGAGTCCAGGGTGACGTCGGAGATCATCTCCCCCCCTCCCTCCACGGGGTCGACGGTCTCCAACAACTCCATTCTTGCCCAGAGGACCCCGATGCCGGTTGGACCGAGCATCTTGTGGGCTGAGAAGGCGAGTGCATCGATAGGAAGATCGGCGACGTCGACGGGGAAATGCGGAACCAGTTGGGCGCCATCGACCACCACCAAGGCGCCGGCGGCCCGGGCCCGCTCGCCGATGATGCGAAGAGGGGGAAGGGTGCCGAGCACATTGCTCATGCCGGTGACGGCCACCAGACGCGGTGAACGCTCGAGGAGCGTGTCGAGGTGGTCGAGGTCGAGGGTGTAGTTCGCCAGCATCCGGACGTGAGCTAGCTGCGCTCCGGTTTGGGCGGCCACCATCTGCCATGGGACCAAGTTGGCGTGGTGCTCGATCTCGGTGAGGACGATCAAGTCGCCCGGGCGTAGATTGCGTCGGCCCCAACCTCCGGCGATGGTGTTGAGAGCGGTGGTGGCGCCGCGTACGAGCACGATCTCTGTGTCGGTGGAGGCGTTGATGAAGCGGGCAGCGGCATGCCGAGCTGCTTCATAGGCTTCGGTTGCCTCCAGGGAGAGGGTGTATGCGCCTCGATGGACGTTGGCGTAAGAGGTGCGAACGAAGGTTTCCATCGCTTCGAGGACCTGGACCGGCTTCTGGGAAGAGGCGGCCGAATCGAGAAAACGCAGTGGTCGGCCGTTCACCGTCCGGGATAAAATGGGAAAGTCGGCGCGAAGATGGCTGAGGTCGGTCATGCTGCCGTGCTGCGAAATGCCTCGTAGCCGCGCTCTTCGAGTACCTTCGCCAGCTCCGGTCCGCCACTCTCCACCACTCGCCCGTCCATGAAGACATGGACGAAATGCGGCGTCACGTAATCGAGAAGGCGCTGGTAGTGGGTGATGATCAGGAATCCACGGGTGGGCTCGATCATACGATTGATGCCCTCGGCGACCGTCCGCAGCGCATCGATGTCCAAGCCGGAGTCGGTCTCGTCCATGATGGCCAGCTCCGGTTCCAGGACCGCCATCTGGAGAACCTCGTTCCGCTTCCTCTCGCCACCGGAAAAGCCCTCGTTCAGATAACGATCGGCGAGGGCCTCTTCGATACCCAACGCCCGCATGGCGTCCATGACCTTCAACCTCAACTCGAGGACGGTGAAGTCGATTCCCCGCCGGTTGGCGAGAGCCTGGCGGAGGAACTGGACCACCGATACGCCGGGAATCGCCTCTGGGTACTGGAAGGCGAGGAACATGCCTCGCTTGGCCCGCTGGTCGGGCCGAAGGCGGGTGACATCCTCGCCGTCGAGCAATATCCGACCAGCGGTGACCCGGTAGGTGGGATGACCGAGCAAGACGTTGGCGAGGGTCGACTTGCCCGAACCGTTGGGCCCCATGAGAGCGTGTATCGCGCCCCGATCGACCGCCAGGTCGACGCCCTTCAGGATCTCGACGTCGCCGACCGAGGCCCGCAAGCCCTCGAGCTGGAGTAGTGGCGGCGGCATCACTACTCAGGTTATGCCTGCACCGGCGGCTGTGAGAAATCCCTGGGCTGGTCAGGCGGAATCGGTGTCGAGGGCGGCGCTCATTCGCTGCGCCATGTCCATGACCATCGTCATCTCCATCAGCTCACCGCTGGCCTCGTCGGGAACGGCCATGTCCATGGTCATGGCCAGGTCGGAGGCCTGTTCTGCCTTCCGGACCAGACCCGCGACCGGGTCGAACCAGGTCGTGCCGGTCACATTGACGTCGTCGACAGAGATGCGGAACTCGAGCTGGGCCAGCATCGCTTCGAGCTCCGCCTGGCTGGCCTGGTCCTCGGCGGTGCCGGCGAAGCCGCCGAACAGGGAGGCGAGGAACTGGCCAAGATCGAGCGTGAACGCACTGGTCGTCGCGTGACTCTCTATGACGAACACCTCATGGCCGTCGATCTCATCACGTCCGGTGACGGTGTAAGACGCCTTGGTGGTCACCGTTTGCTCTAACGCCTCGACCGTCTGCTCGTCGGTCCAGGTTTCGCCCAAGCTCAGGCTTCGACCGGGGAACGGTGGACCGAGGTGCTGGCCGAGATTGCCGCCGGCGAGGTCTTGGAGGGCTCCCAGGTCTCCGAGCATCTGAGAGAGGTCGAGGCCCCCGGCCTCGGCGTCCAGCACCTTGCCTTGCCCATCGATGACGAGAGTGGCCTTGATGGGCTCGATGGAAGCGAAGTCGAGTTGATCGCCGGTCGGGTCGACCGGTTCGCCGTTGACGGTGCCGGTCATCTCGAGCTGGTCGAGCTCTGAAGTGATATTGAGAGTGTGGGTACCTTGCTCGGGCCCGGCGGAGACGTCGTAGAAGAGGCTCCCCCCGATCGTTTGGGCTATCTCGGCAGTACCGGGGAAGTCCTCGCTGGCCGTGGCGATCTCGTTGCCATCCGCCTTCATGCTGATGTCCTGTTCGATGCTGATCTGGTAGCTGAGCTGATCGCCGTCCGCGTAGGCGTAGGCCAACTCACCGACGAGGACCGTCGTGGTGGTAGCGGGGGCTGTGGTGGTGGTTACCGCTGAGCCGGAACCGCAGGCGGAAATCAGCAGGACTGACACGGCGAATGGCGTTATGCGACGCAAAGGATCCCTTTCCTCGTCCGAGAATCTATCGGTTCGGCTGAACTAGCGGAATAGGGCCGACTCCAGGGCCATCGGGCCCAAGCGACGGTGCCAGTGCAGGCCTGGTACCTTCGGGGTCAGTGATTCCGGCTGCCTCGGTACGAGTGGTCGAGGCGGCGCGCCTGTTCGGACTCGAGATCGAAGTGGCGTCGTTCCCGGAAGGAACGAAGACCGCGGCCGATGCGGCGGCTGCCATAGGTTGTCCGGTCGCGGCGATCGTCAAGTCGTTGGTATTCGTGGTCGACGGCGAACCGGTCGTGGCTCTGGTGCCTGGCGATCTCCGTCTCGATCCGGCGAAGCTGGCCGTCGCGTGCGGGGGGGGAGAGGTGCGCCGGGCGAACTTGGACGAGGTGCGGGACGCCACCGGGTTCGTGGCCGGTGGAACCCCCCCCTTCGGCCACTCGCGAAGGCTCCGGGTGTTCGCCGACCGGGCCCTTGCCCGCCACGAACCGGTGTGGGCGGCAGCAGGCACACCGAACACGGTCTTTCCCATTGGCTTGGCCGACCTGCTCGCCGCCACCGGGGGAACCTGGAGTGACCTCAGCTGACCGTTCGTTTCCCGTTCGTTTTTGCACAATGTGCAGAAACGACCAAATACGGGTATTCCTGCACATTGTGCAAGAAGTTGGGGGGCCGGCGTGAGCGGTTCGGCCCCTAGCGCAACATCGACACCGTCTCTTCGACCGCCGAGAGGTCGCCGAGATCGAAATGTTGGATGTAATAGCGGCCGACCCCGACTGCAGTGAGCGCCTCCAATGTCGCCCGCACCTCCTCGGGGCTGCCCATCGGCACGTGGCGAGCACGCCAGCGCTGTTCGAGCGTTTTCGGATCGGACCGGATGGCGGATGCCACTGCTTCCAGGCGGGAGCGGTAGGCCGAGGTAGTTGGACCGGTGACGATTGGCGCCATCACGGACATCGAGACGTCGGCTGCTCGGCGGCCGGCGGCTTCGGCGGCGGCCCGGACCCGGGCGATCTTCTCCGCCAGTTCGGTGGGTGGGGCTGCAAAGTGGTTGTACTCGTCGGCGTATCGCCCGGCTAGCGCCGGAGTGCGGACGAGCCCCCGGCCGCCCACGACGATGCGCAGACCCTTCGGAACCGGCTCGACGTGGGCGTCCAGTCGGAAGCTACTGCCCGCGAATCCGTTGGGGGGGGGAGCAAACGCCGCCCGTACGTAACCAAGAGCTTCTTCAAGAAGCGCGAAGCGACGAGCCGGAAAGGGGATGCCGAAAGCCTGGTGTTCGAGCTCCATCCAACCGGTTCCGAGCCCTAAGTCGAACCGCCCTCCTGACATCTCGTCGAGGCTGGCCGCCGAACGGACCAGAACGGCGGGGTGGCGGAAGGTGATCGGGCTCACCAGCACCACCAGGCGTATGGACTCTGTCTCCCGGGCCAAACCGGCCAGCGTGGTGAACGCCTCGGTGGCCGGGGCATGGGACTCGTCGTAGAAGTGGTCCGACCGGGCGAAGGCGGCCAGCTCCAAACCCTCGGCGGCCCGGGCTGCAGCCAACAACTGGCGGTAGGTGCCTCCCAACTGCGGCTCGGTCATCAGCGCCAGTTCCACCCCGGCATTCTTGTCGGGACGCTGGACGTGCGCCGAACTAGTGCACCGTCTGGTCAATAATCGTGGGGTCTCGTCGGGCCACGGCGCCCCTGGCGGCGTCCTCCTCCTCGACGCAGCGCCTGAGCTGCG
>CAYUKI010000149.1:0-295 GCA_964445235.1 uncultured Acidimicrobiia bacterium
GGGGGGGGGGGGGGGGGGGGGGGGTGAGTGGAGCCCGATCGCGCCTAGGCGATGGTGGGCATCTGATCCTTGGGAACGTCGGGGGTGGTGTACCAGGAGAACATGTAGTCGAGGTTGTCGATCGGCCGACAGAACTCCGACAGGCGAAGCGGCCGGAAGGTGTCGCACATGACGGCCAACTCCCGAGTGGTGGTCGCGCCTAGCGATTTCTCCGCTAGCCCCGGTTGGGGACCGTGGGGTATCCCGTAGGGGTGGAGGGTGATCGACCCGACCTCGATGCCCTTGCGCGAGGAGA
>CAYUKI010000149.1:305-5826 GCA_964445235.1 uncultured Acidimicrobiia bacterium
CGGAGTTGAGGTTGGAGTGGTTGTAAGGAATCGGCACAGCCTGCGGATCCCAATCCAGCTGCCGGGGGCAGAACGAACAGATCACGAACCTGGGGCCCTCGAAGGTCTGGTGGGCGGGGGGAGGTTGATGTATCCGGCCGGCCTTGGGTTCGAAGTCGGCGATGTTGAACGACCAGGGGTAGACGTAGCCGTCCCAACCCACGACGTTGAAGGGGTGGTAATCGAGCAGGTAAGTCTGATACCCCCCTCTCACCCTCACCTTGATTGAGAACTCACCTTGCTCGACGTGGGTACGCAGCTCGGTCGGTCCGTGCAGGTCGCGGTGGTAATAGGGGGCGTGCTCCAGCAGGTTGCCGTACTCGTTCCGGTAGCGACGAGGTATCTCGATCTGTCCGGGGGTCACGAAAATTAAGTACTTCTGGTCGCCCTCCGGTACCAAGCGGTAGGTGGTGCCGCGGGGGATGACGACGTAGTCACCTTCCCGGTACGACAGATCGCCGTAGATCGACTGGAGCTGCCCCCCCCCTTGGTGGACGAAGATGACCTCGTCCCCCTCGCCGTTCCGGTAGTAGAAGTCCATCGGCCGCGCCGGCCGACAGAACCAGATCTCCACATCGTCGTTCCACATGAGCAGCTTTCGCCCTTCGATGGGATCGCCCGCGGCCGGCAACGAGGCGGTGTTGAGAAGATGGTGCTGGTGGGCATCGGGCAACCATTCGGTCTTGTGAATGAGCTCGAAAGACCCGACCGCCTTCACCCGGCAGGGGGTCTCGACGTGATAAAGGATCGAGTAGTTACCGGAGAACCCTTCCAACCCGGAGACCTGCTCGGTAAGGAGGCGGCCGTCTTTCCAAAACTGAGTATGACGCTTGGCCGGCACCTCGCCGAGCCGCATGTACATCGGCATCGGCGGAACGTTACCTCACAGGTGCTTGGCCGCCTCCCGCACCGACAGATCCGACAGTTCCTGGCCGTGCGAGGCGAGAAATCCCCTCACGGCGGTCGGGTCGACCTTGGCGTATTCACGCAATGCCCAACCGATCGCCTTGCGTATGAAGAACTCCTTCTCGTCGGCCCGCCGCCGACAAAAGTCGAAGAGCATCTTCTCGTCGGTGTTGGCCTTGTGCCGGATCTGGCTGAGGATGGCGGTCCGCCGGATCCACATGTCGGGATCATCGATCCATCTCCTCATGGCCGGCGCGATCTCGAGGCGGTCAGAGGCCAAAACCGCACCGACCAGGTCGGCGGCCACGCCATCGACGAAATCCCACCATTGCCCCTCTCTGATCAGCCGTTCGTAGAGGTCGAGGTTCTGCTTGCCGATGAACTCCTTGTTGCTGATGGCCACGCCAATCGCCAGGTACTTCTCCTCACGGTGGGGAAGACCCCACAGCGCCAGCACCTGTCGGCGGTACTCGTCGTTCGTCATGGGCGGATACGACCGGCGAAGGGCTCGAGCAACCTCGCGGCGTTCCGGGGTGGGGATGCCGTAGAAGGGCATGGCGGTCTTCATGTAGGCGGCCATCGGACCCGCTTTGGCCGGGTCAGCTCGAGCGGCCAGCTCCCCCTGGACGAAGGCGATCAGCTCTTTCACCACTCTGAGTATCGTCGGCGGCGATGCGCCCGGTCACCGTTCAGTACCTCAAGTATCCCGACCGCCCGCATTGGCGCCTCGACCTGATCCAACTGGGGGAAGACGAGTACGGGACCTGGTTGGGAGGTCCGGTGCCCACCGTGGCCCAGCGGGGGTCCGAACCCCCCATCTCCTTCCCGACGCCGTTCGTGCAGTTGATACCCCGCGACGCCTGGTGGGCCCTGATCGTCAACGATCCCTGGTACCACATCGGGGTCTATGTCGATATCGCCTCTCCGGCCGTCTGGGTGAGACCCGACCTTGTGACCATGCTCGACCTCGACCTGGACATCGTCCGCCGCCAGAACGGCACGGTCGAGGTGGTCGACGAGGACGAGTTCCTCGACCATCAGGTGCGATACGGTTATCCCCCCGATTTGGTCGCCAAAGCGCTCGAGTCGGTCGCGCTCCTGCGCCCCGAGGTGGAAGCCGGCCGAGAGCCATTCGGCGAATTGGGCTGGCAATGGATGGCGAAACTGAAGGCCCTGGCTGCGGGCACGACCGGCCGGGACGTGTCACACTGAACGGCACTCATAGCTAGCCGGAGGGAGGCAGAAGCGTGGACTTCAACGTGATCCTGGATCGTGTGCAGCGGGCGGTGACCTTGAAGGAGGGCGTTTACGCGGAGATCGGGTCCGACCAGGCGGCTACGGGTCAGGCCATCGTCGTGGCCGCGGTTGCCGGTTTGATCTCGAGCGTCACAGGGGCAGGTGGCTTCTTCGGCCGGATCATCGGCGGTCTTATCGGTGGGGTCATCGGCCTCGCCATCTTTACCGGCGTCATCTTCTTGATCGGGAGACTATTCAAAGGACAAGGGCAATACGTCGAACTGTTCCGCGGCCTCGGCTACGCCTCCGCCCCTTCTGCCCTTGGCCTGATCCCCTTCCTGGGCTGGATCGGTGGGATCTGGTCGGTCGTGCTCGCCATCAGAGCGGTTAAGGAGATCAACAAGGTTTCGGACGGGGCGGCCGCCGTCACCGTGCTCATCCCGGTGGTGGTCATCGGTTTCTTGGTGTTCATTCTGGTGGTGTTGGCCGGCATAGCAATGCTGGGCTTCGCCGCCGCCACGTAGTCCGGTCCCTGCCGGTCGTTTTGAATATCCCGGGGGGGCAGCCGCGCCCGGTTCTGCGCCCACGGTCAGGCCAGGGCGACCAACTCCAGGAGGGATTCATCGAAGAAGACGGTTTTGCCCTCCGGCATCATGATGGCGCGGTCTGGTCCGAGCGAGGCCACGAAATCGGTGTCGTGGCTCACCAGGACGATGGTGCCCTGATACTGACTTAGGGCCGCCAGGAGAGCCTCTTTGGCCTGCGGGTCGAGGTTGTTGGTGGGCTCGTCGAGCAACAGCACGTTGGCGCGGGCCATCACCACCTGGGCGAGGGCAAGCTTGGTCTTCTCCCCCCCCGAGAGAGTGCCGGCGTCCTGGTCGATCTTGTCGGCCAACAAGAAATGCCCGAGAACGGTGCGAAGGATCTGATCGGGTTGGTCGGACACGGCTCGCAGGTGGTCGAGCACCGAAACGGCGGGCCGGATCTGTTCGTGCTCTTGGGCGTAATACGCCAGGGAGGTGTTGTGACCGAGCGTCACCTCGCCCAGGTCGGAAGTCTCCACCGAAGCGAGGATTCGGAGAAGGGTGGTCTTGCCGGCTCCGTTCAGGCCAATGATTAGGAGCCTTTCTCCCCTGTCGACGTCGACGTCGACGTCGACAAACACGAGGTTGTCGCCAAAGGCCTTGGCAAGACCGGAGGCGCGCAAAGGCGTCCGTCCCGACGTCGCCGGTTGTGGAAAGCGCAGCTTGACCGATTTGCCCCGTTTCTGCACCGTCACCAACTCGTTCTTCAACCGGTCAACCCGGGTTTCCATTGCCCGAGCCACCTTCGCCATCTTCTCGGTCGATCCCTTGAAACGACGGATGTTGGACTCGAGGCGCTCGATCGTCTCGTCCTGGTGCCTCCGTTCCCGCTCCTTCTGCCGGCGACGCCGCTCCCTCTCCACGAGGAAATGGGAATAGTTGCCTCGGTAGGCCTCGAGCTGGTCGTCCTCAACGGATAGCACCGAGGTGATGACCTCGTCGAGCAGGGGCAGGTCGTGGCTGACCAACAGCACCCCCCCCCGATACCCGGCCAGGTACTCGACGAGCCAGGCCTTGGCATCAAGATCCAGATGGTTGGTGGGTTCGTCCAGGAGGAGGGTCTCGGTCTCGGCGAAGAGAATGCGCGACAGCTCCACCCGCCGGCGCTGCCCGCCCGACATCGTCGCCACCGCCTGGGTGAGCTCGTCATTGCCGATTCCGAGAGCAGCCGCCACTCCCTTAGCCTCGGCTTCGGCGACATACCCGCCCTTGGCGTCGAACTCGTCGGTGAGGCGGGCAAACTTCTGGATGGCCCGGTCACGAGCATCACCAACGTTGCGTTCGATCTTTCGGCGAGTCTCCTCCAGTCGCCTCAACATGGCCCCGATCTCACGAGCGGCCAGTATCCGTTCGAGGGCGGTCATGTCGGGGCGCTCCAGGTCGGGTAGGGCGGCCTCCTGGGAGAAGTAGCCGAGGTTGCCCGACCGGATGACGGTCCCGGCGGCCGGGCTCACATGGCCGGTGAGGGTTCTCAGCAGCGTGGTCTTGCCGGCGCCGTTCCTTCCCACCAGACCGACCTTGTCCCCGGGTTGGATACTGAAAGAGGCTCCGCCGAGGAGAACCCGAGGGCCCACTTCCAGGCGAAGGTCGCGGACTACGAGCACCGAGAAAGTCTGGCAGGTACTCGTCGTCGTCCGGCCGCTTTTGCCAGACTGGGGGGGTGGATCTGACCTACGGTGACTATCTCGGATTACCAGAACTCCTAGCCCTCCAGCATTCGCGATCGGACCCTCAGGATCACGACGAAATGCTGTTCATCATCATCCACCAGGTTTACGAACTGTGGTTCAAGCTGCTCCTCCACGAATTCGACGAGATCATCGATCGAATGACTGCCGGCGACCTCTACGGGTCGCTTGCCACCTGGAAGCGGGTACGCACGGTGATGAAGACCTTGGTCGGCCAGCTCGACATCCTCGAAACCATGACTCCGATGCGCTTCACGGCATTCCGTGAAAGGTTGGAATCTGCTTCGGGATTTCAATCGGCCCAGTTCCGCGAGCTCGAGTTCCAGCTCGGCTACAAGCGACCCGAGCTGCTGGCCTGGCACCCGGAGGGGTCGCCCGAGCGAGCCGCTTTGGAGCAACGCCTGGCCGCGCCTTCGGTGGCCGACGCCTTGGACGCCTTTCTCCGCCACCAGGGCGCTGATCCCGGCCGGCGCGCCGAGGAGCTCCTCCGGTTGTATCGAGACCGACCCGACCTGGTGATCCTGTTCGAATCGATGACCGACTTCGACGAGGGTTTGCAGGAGTGGCGCTACCGGCACGTGAAGATGGTCGAGCGGACCATCGGCAACAAACGCGGGACGGGTGGGTCCCCCGGTGCCGCCTATCTCCGCGAGACGCTCTTCAACCCACTCTTCCCCGATCTTTGGTCCATCCGCCACGCCCTTTAATGGGTCGACGGATCATCAGATCCTGCACAATGTGCAGAAAACGGCATATCCGTCAGATCCTGCACAATGTGCAGAATCGAATGGTCTCATCTCAAGCCGGCGAACAGGTCATCCTCTCGAAATGGAGCCTCCACTCGGGAGAAGACTCGCATATACGACTCCCTGCCGAACATCTCCGGTGCAGCCTCCTCGGGCACCGCAAGCAAGAACCAGTCCTCCGGTATCTGGCTGCGGTGCGCCCGCAACGCCTTGATCTTCCGATCAACGTACGGCAGCACGTCGATCCAGGTGGTGACGTCCTCGTCGGGGGTGCCTTCCCCTTTCCATTCTTCGGCTTCTTCGGGAGTGATCCGCCCGGCCG
>CAYUKI010000150.1:0-5798 GCA_964445235.1 uncultured Acidimicrobiia bacterium
TCGGCCTCGGGCTCAACGCCTTGTTCGGATGGTGGTGGGCCGACCCGGTCGCTGCTCTCGGCATCGTCTACTTCGCAGTCCGCGAGGGTATCGAGCACTGGAATCCGGATGAGGGTGACGACCACTCTTGACGTATCGACGGTTCCCGCTGTTGCGACCAGGTGGCAACTTCTCCGCCGGTTAGCTCCGGGTTACCGTCGTCCTCGTGATGGACGACCACCCACCGTCATCGGAGCTCCCGGGTCACACCCACGGTGATAGACCCAGCTGGGCGGCTCGGATCCGTCACTTGATTCCCCACGGCCACGATCGTGGTGGGGTTGATGCCGGTCTCGGCGACTCGGGTCTGGCCGGGATCCGGGCAACCAAGGTCTCCCTGGCTGGCCTCGGTGCCA
Source organism: uncultured Acidimicrobiia bacterium (assembly GCA_964445235.1). Classification (GTDB taxonomy): domain Bacteria; phylum Actinomycetota; class Acidimicrobiia; order Spongiisociales; family ZC4RG35; genus CAYUKI01. The sequence continues at coordinate 396 of CAYUKI010000150.1, forward strand.
CGGCGCTCATCCAGGCGGTGATCGTCGTATTCAGCGGATCGGTGGCGCTCCTGTCTGACACGCTCCACAACTTGACGGACGCCCTCACCACCATCCCGCTCTGGATCGCCTTCTCGCTTGGTCGCCGCCGTCCCACCCGCAGCTACACCTACGGCTTCCATCGGGCCGAAGACTTGGCAGGGCTTGTGGTAGTGGCTGCCATCGGCGTCTCCGCCGGCCTGGTCATCTGGGAATCGGTCGGGCGTCTGTTCGACCTCCGGCTCATCGACCACATCCCTTGGGTGATCGTCGCTGGGCTTGTTGGCGCAGCCGGCAACGAGCTGGTCGCCCGCTACCGGATCAGGATCGGTCGCAGCATCGGATCCGAAGCGCTGGTGACGGACGGACGCCACGCCCGCAGCGACGCGTTCACTTCGTTGGCGGTGGTCGCCGCCGGGATCGGGGCTGCTTTCGGAGCGGCATGGGTCGACCCTGTCGCCGGTCTGGTGGTGTCCGCCGGCATCTTGTGGCTGCTGGTGCGGTCGGCTCGCGCCATGCTGCGTCGGCTCCTCGACGGTGTGGAGCCCGAAGTCGTGGACCAAGTTGAGGCAGCGGTCCGTCGGGTTGAGGCCGTCCGTGAGCTTGCCGATCTGCGGGTGCGGTGGCAGGGTCACCGTCTCTCGGTCAGTGCATCGATCATCGTCGACTCGGGCATCAGCGTGGGGGTCGGGCACCGTGCCGCCCATGACGTCGAGCACGAGCTCCATCACGCCTTCCGCTTTCCGGTGGTCGCCACGATTCACGTCGACCCCTCAGGCCTCTCGGATGCGCACGATTCGACGGCTCACCATCACGGTTGACCGCCGCCCCGGTCCCATCCAGCCTCGAGCTGGCGTGGGTCGTCAAGGAGCGGCGTAGATCTCGATTTCGACGGCTCCGGTATTGCCACCGGTGGACGTCTCGACGTCGATGCGGACGAGGCGGCCTTGGAACGGTGCCTCGACCACGACCAGGCCGGGTCCCGCGTCGAAGGGTCCCAGAATGGTGTTGTCGTCGATGGTGACGATGAAGCTGGTGGTCAGCGCGGTTCCGTCGCTCATCGAACGGCTGCGGTACCCGATGCCGCTGACGGCTGTGTCGGTGCCGAGGTCGAGGACGATGAAGGCATCGTCCCCGTCACCTCGCGACGACCATTCGGTGGTCGGGTCGCCGTCGATGGCGTTGGCGGCAGAGAACGCGGCGGAGAACTCCGAGCTGACCTCGACGATTTGGGCTTGGGGGGCAATGTTCGTGCCCGGCAGGTCTTCACTTGGTACCGACGGGGTCTGGAACGTCATGAGCCGGCTGCGATACAGCGTCCCGTCGGCCCCGATGCCCTGCAACCGGAACGAGTACTCGACTCCGGGACTGAGTCCGCCGAGTACGGGCCGGTGGTCGCGATGCCCGCCCCCGTCCATCTCCTGATCGGTGGCGATCATCCCCAGCTCGGGTCCCGGCCCGTAGCTGACGGCACACACCGCCTCGATCGTGGTGGTGACCAGAACCACTGCGAAGGTTCCGGATGGATCGACCTCAACCTCGGGCCCTGTGGCGGCGATCTCATCGAACGGTCGTATCGGGCCATCATCTGTCGATACCTCAGAACAGCTAGCGGCGCTGGTCGCCAGGGCTGCGGTCAGGGCCAGTGCCCGGAGCGTTGTCACCAGGTGATCTCGGTGCAGCCCTGATGGGTGTCTGGTTCCACTTGCAGAGCGGCGTGGTCGATGCCGAAGCCATCGCTGAGGACGGTACGGGCCCGGTCGAGGACCGTGTGGTAGTCGATTCCTTCACGGGTCATTAGATGAACGGAGGCGACGTTCATGTCCGAGGTGAGGGTCCAGACGTGCAGGTCGTGGACGTCGGCGACTCCGTCGATGTCCCCGAGGCGCTTTCGCAACTCATCGAGGTCGAGCCCCTCGGGGGCGGCCTGGACGAGGACCCGCAGGGCGCGGCGCCCGAGCCGCCAGGCGCGGGGCAGGATGAACACGCCGATGCCGGCAGCAATCAGCGGATCGGCGTAAGGCCAGGCGGCAAAACGCATGATGAGCGCGGCGACGATCACCCCGATTGATCCGATGAGGTCACCGAGGACCTCGAGGGACGCCCCTTCGAGGTTGATCGACTCGGTGGCGCCTGGGCGTAACAGCCTCCAGCCGATGAGGTTGACCACGAGCCCGACAACCGCCACGACCAGCATCGGACCGGACAAAACCTCAGGCGGGTCTTGGAGACGGCGGATGGCTTCGTACAGCACGTATCCCGCAACGGCGAACAGCAACGCGGCGTTGGCGAGAGCGGCGAGGATCTCCAGCCGGTAGAGGCCAAAGGTGCGGTGGTCGCCGGTGCCGGCACGGTCAGCGGCGACGATCGCCGCCAGCGCCATGCCGAGCCCAAGAGCGTCGGTGGCCATATGACCGGCGTCGGACAGCAACGCCAGCGACCCGGTGACAAAGCCGGCGACCACCTCGACCACCATGAACACCACGACCAGCCCGAAGGCGATCGTGAGCGGACGAAGGTGGCGCCGGCTCGCCGAACGTGTCGAAGGGCCGTGGTTGTGGGTCACGCCCGGTCCTCGTGGTCGTGGAGGTAGTGCTCGACGGCAACGTCGAGGATTAGGCGGATGTGGCCGTCGGCGATCCGGTAGTACACCTCACGGCCTTGCCGGCGGCAGCGGACCAGACCGGCCAGCCGTAGCTGGCTCAGTTGGTGGCTGGTGGCCGACTCGGAGGCGTTGACGGTGTCGGCCAAGTCACCGACCCGCATCTCGCCGGTCTCGAGCAGGGCATACACCATGCGGAGCCGACCCGGATCACCCAGCAGACGGAACCGTTGGGCCAGGTCCTCGGCGTCTTCGAGCCGCAGGATCTCCGGGTGCTCGGTGAGTGCGCTCGAAGCGCCGGGTTCCATGACCGGACAGGATAGTTGAACATATAGACAGATATCGGCGGTCAGCAAACCTGTGGTTGCCCTGATAGTTGGCAACACCGCCTGAAAATTGACCCCCTGCCTGCGAGGTGCCGACGCAAGGAAAAACCGGATAATCGTTCGTGCTTGCCCCATGTTTGCGAGGATTTGCATCCGGTCAGTGATTCAGTAACCTACTCAAGAAGTCGTTTGAGTAGGAGAGTAGTGAGTAACCCGGCGCGGCGATTCAAGGATTCGGTATATGGCCAGTTCGCTCGGGTGGGCAAGGCGGTGGCGAGCCCGCGTCGGCTCGAGCTGCTCGACTTGCTGTATCAGGGGCCGCGTACGGTTGATGAACTTTCCAGGCAGGCGGATCAGAGCTTGGCCAACACTTCTCACCACCTCCAGGTTCTACGGGCGGCGCGGCTGGTCGAGGCCGAGCGGGAGGGCCTTTTTGTGACCTACCGGCTGGCTGACGAGAGGGTCGGCACCTTCTTTGGTGCGTTGCGGGGACTGGCCGAATCACGGTTGGCGGAGGTGGAGCAGGTCCGACGGGAGTTCCTTGAATCGAGAGGGGCGATGGAACCGATCGAGCGCGCCGTGTTGCTTGACCGGGTATCGCGGGGTGAGGTGACGGTGCTCGACGTGCGGCCCCGGCCCGAGTATCTGGCGGGTCACATTCCCGGCGCGGTTTCGGTGCCGCTCGAGGAGTTGGGCGGATATCTCGATCAGCTGCCCCGGGATCGGGAGGTGGTGGCGTATTGCCGCGGCCCGTATTGCGTTCTCGCCCTCGACGCGGTTGATGTGCTCACCGATCATGGGTTCACCGCGGCACGCCTGGAAGACGGGATCGCCGAGTGGCGAGCGGCAGGTTTCGAAGTGGCGAGGGGAGCGGGCTGATGACTGAACCGAGCCTGAACAAGACGTTGGTCGTCCTCAACGATGGCCCTTACGGAACCGAGCGCAGCTACAACGGTCTGCGGCTTGCCTGCTCGCTCGCCAAGCGGGAGGCCGAGGAGGTTCGGGTGTTCCTCATCGGCGACGCCGCCGCCTGCGCCAAGGCGGGTCAGAAGGTGCCGCAGGGTTACTACAACCTCGAGTTGATGCTCCGGTTGGTGGCTCGACGGGGAGGTGCGGTCGGGGTGTGCGGCACCTGTATGGATGCCCGCGGGATCATCGATGGCGAGCTGGCCGACGGCTGTCATCGCAGCAGCATGGACGAGTTGACCGATTGGACGCAGCAAGCCGACCGAGTCCTCGTGTTCTGAGGTGACGATGGGAAACACGATCACACCCGGCGCCTACCAAGAGTGGCGTGACACGCCGCTCGGCTCGATCACCGAGAAGCGTGAACTCGACCTGGTCTTGGACATGGCTGGGGAGCTTGCCGGGCGCCGGGTCCTCGACCGTCTACCCGCCCCGTACACCACCATCGGTGCCGCCTTCATCGCCGTGGCTGCCCACCGACCCAGGCTGGGAGGCTGACCATTACCGACCACACATCAGTGCTTGTGTTGGGTGGCGGAGTAGGCGGCGTGGTCGCCGCCAGGTCACTGCGCAAGAAGCTGCCCGGACAGCACCGGATAGTCGTCGTCGACCGGCAGCGGGATCACCTGTTCGCCCCTTCTCTGCTGTGGCTAATGACCGGCAAGCGGACACGCGGTCGGATATCCCGTCCACTCGACCGCCTCACCAGGAGAGGCATCGAGGTCATTCACGGCGAGATCAGCCGCATCGAACCGGACACCCGCCGAGTCCACGTAGTTGAGCAGCCCTTGGGCGACGACCCGCTGTCACGCCGGCTCGGCGGCATCGACAGGGACTTGGAGGCCGATCATCTCGTCGTGTCGCTCGGGGTGGACCTGGCCCCTGAGACGATCCCGGGCCTGGCCGACGCCGGACACAACTTCTACACATTGCAGGGAGCCGAGGGCCTCCGCGACGCCCTCGCCGAGTTCAACGGGGGAAGAATCGTCATCCTGACGGCGACAGCGGCCTACAAATGCCCGGCCGCCCCCTATGAGGCAGCGATGCTCCTCCTCGATCACTGTCGCAGGCGCGGAATCGGCGACAGCACCAAAGTCGACCTATATGCCGCCGAACCAGGCCCGATGGGCGTCACCGGCCCCGAAGTTTCAGCACAAGTACGACAGATGGTCGAGAACCAAGGAATCAGCTTCCACCCCGAACACCAGGTGACCCAAGTCGACCCAGCAGCCAAGACGATCGCCTTCGCCAACGGCGCCACAGCGAGCTTCGACCTGCTCGCCTACGTGCCGCCTCACCGGGCACCACGGGTGGTCCGCGATGCAGGTCTCTTGGACGACTCCGGTTGGATCCCTGTCGACCGCGCCACCCTGCACACCCGATTCCCCGGGGTAGACGCCATCGGCGACATCACCGGCATCCCCCTCAAGATGGGTAAGCCGCTCCCCAAAGCAGGAGTATTCGCCGAACGCCAAGCCGAAGTCGTCGCAC
>CAYUKI010000151.1:0-5791 GCA_964445235.1 uncultured Acidimicrobiia bacterium
GGAACGCCGTGGCCTCGCCGATACCCTCACGCTATTTCCCAGACAGAGCACTAGTTGTGAAAGTCCTGTTCATCAGCTCGGAGGTAGCGCCCTTCGCGAAAACCGGAGGGTTGGCGGACGTCTCGGCCGCCCTGCCCCGGCATCTCGCCGCCGCCGGTCATGAGCTGGTGGTGGTGACGCCGCTCTACGACCGCTCGTCGGATACCACCGAGCCGGTCACGTCTTGGGGGGACATCCGCGTGCCGCTCGGATCGAGAAAGGCGGCGTTCACGGTCCGCAGCAACGTTCTCCCCGGGTCAGAAGTCCCCGTCTACTTCATTGACTGTCCCCCCCTCTATCACCGTGGTTCGGTCTACACCAACGACGCCGACGAGCACCTCCGCTTCATCCTTCTTAGCCGCGGGGCGTTGGAGATCTGCCAACGTCTCAACTGGTCACCCGACATCGTCCACGCCAATGACTGGCAGACCGCCCTCGTGCCGCTTTACCTCCGCAGCGTCTACGCGTGGGATCAGCTCTTTGCGAATACCAAGTCCGTGATCACCATTCACAACCTCGGTTATCAGGGGTCCTTTCCCGCCTATCAGGCGGCCGACCTGGGTCTCGGCGACGCTTCTTACATGCTCCATCAGGAACAGCTCAACCGGGGGCGGCTCAACTTCCTCGCCCACGGCATCATGTACGCCGATGCCATCACCACGGTTAGTCCGACCTATGCCTGGGAGATCCAGACTCCTGAGAACGGTGCCGGCCTGGACGGAATGCTGCGGGCCCGTGCCCACGACCTGGTCGGCATTCTCAACGGCATCGATCCTCACGAGTGGCATCCCGGCACCGATCGCCACATCCCGTTCCACTTCTCCGCGAAGAGCCTGTGGCGCAAGGAGAAGAACAAAGAGGCGTTGCTGGCCGAGACCGGACTGCCCTACCAAAAGGGCGTTCCCACCGTCGGGATGGTTTCCCGATTGACCACTCAGAAAGGCATCGACCTGTTGGTCGACGCCATGACCTGGTACCTCCAGCGGGTTGACCTCCGCTTCGTCGCCCTGGGTAGCGGTGAGCGCCGCTACGAGGAGAAGCTGGCGGCGCTGGCGGCCAGGTTCCCCGATCGCGCGGCGTTCCGGCGCGGCTACGACAACGGCTTGGCCCATCTGATCGAGGCCGGTGCCGATATCTTCCCGATGCCTTCCCGATACGAGCCGTGTGGTCTGAACCAGATGTACAGCCTGGCCTACGGGACCGCTCCGGTGGTGCGCAAGACCGGCGGTCTGGCCGACACGGTCACCCATTTCGACACCGAGACGGGGGAGGGGAACGGCTTCGTCTTCGAGCACCACAATGCGCAGGGTCTGGCTTGGGCTCTCGGACAGGCGCTGGAGGTGCACACCGACAAAGGAGCTTGGCAACAGCTCCAGCGCAACGCCATGGCCGTCGACAACTCCTGGACCATGCGGGCGGGACAATATGTCGACGTCTACCGCCGGTTGATCGGCTGAGGGCAGATTTCACCCCGATGGCAACTCGCCCCTCCGATCCGGCCTCCGAAGCGCTCGCTTACCAACAGCTTCTGCTCGGTCTGCTCGGCAATGACGATCCGGCCGTGGTTCAGAATTCGACACCGGAAGCGCTTCGAGAGTTGGTTGGAACGGCGGGGTCCGACTTGCGAACCATTGCCGAACCCGGGGAGTGGTCTGTATTCGGATGCATCGCACACTTGGTCGATGCCGAGATCGCAATGAGCGGTCGCTATCGATGGATCATCGCCCACGATCAGCCCACACTGATGGGTTACGACCAAGACCTGTGGGTCGAGGCTCTCCACCCATTCGACGAGCCGGTCGAGGATCTGCTGGCCCTGTTTGAGCCGCTCCGCGCGGCCAATCTGGCGTTGTGGCGAAGAAGCGGCGAGGGGGAGCGGGCGCGGCTGGGAATCCACAGCGAGCGCGGCCCCGAAAGCTACGACCTCAGCTTCCGGATGATCGCCGGTCATGACCGATTACACCTTGCCCAAGCCCGCCAGACCCTCGAGTCGGTTCGCGGCTGATCTCCGCCCGCCTACGGGCCGCCGAGACCCCACGATTATTTACCAGACGGTGCGCTAGCTTCCGGCTGTGCCCAACGTCGTCTTCGTGGCCCCCTACTTCCTGCCCACCACCAACCGCTTCATCGCCGCGGCCGCTGCCGTCCCCGGCACCCGGTTGGGGCTCATCAGCCAGGATCTCGAGGAAAGGCTGCCACCCGGTATCCGCCGCCGGCTGGCGGCCCACTGGCGGACCGACGATGCTCTCGAACCCGATTCGCTGGTCGAAGCGGTCGGCGCCATCGGACGCCAGCTTGGTTCGGTGGATCGGTTGATAGGCCCCCTCGAGGAGCTCCAGGTGCCGATGGCGCAGGTCCGAGAGGTGCTTTCGATTCCCGGGATGCGTCCCGAAACCGCTCACAACTTCCGGGACAAGTCGCGAATGAAAGATGTGCTCCGCCGGCACGGGCTTCCCTGTGCTCGTCACCGTCTGGTCGGAGGCGTTGAGGAAGCGTGGGCTTTTGTCGCGGAGGTCGGCTACCCGATCGTCGTCAAACCGCCGGCCGGCTCGGGCGCCCGCGACACCCATCGGGTGGAATCTTCGAAACAGCTCACCGAGCTGCTCGGCTTCATCCGCCTCAATCCGGTTCGACCCACTCTCTTCGAAGAGTTCATCAGCGGTGACGAGCATTCCTTCGATTGTGTCTTTGTCGACGGCCATCCAGTCTGGCACTCGATCAGCCGCTACTACCCGGCACCGCTGGAGGTTCTCGAGAGCTCCTGGATTCAGTGGTGCGTGCTGCTGCCCCAGAACATCGACGGACCCGAGTTTGCAGAGATACGACAGGTCGGTCCGGCGGCGCTGGCGGCCCTCGGTCTGCAGACCGGGCTGGCTCACATGGAGTGGTTTGGCCGCCCAGACGGTTCAGTGGCGGTTTCCGAGGCCGGCGCCCGTCCGCCCGGCGCCCAATTCTCGACTCTCATCTCCTATGCGCACGACTTCGATCTCTACTCGGCTTGGGCCCGCCTGGTCATCCTCGAAGAGTTCGAACCGCCGGTCCGGAAGTACGCGGTCGGCGCTGCCTACCTGCGCGGACAAGGCTTGGGCAGGGTGGTAGGCGTTTCCGGGCTCGACCGGGCCCAGGACGTTGTGGCCGGCATGGTGGTCGAGACCAACCTTCCCCAGCCCGACCAGGTGAAATCCGATCATTACGAGGGGGAGGGCTATGTGATCCTCCGCCACGTCGACACCGAGATGGTGAAGAGAGGGCTGGACGCCATCGTGTCGAACGTCCGGGTCGAGTTGGCGTGAACGAGTGAGCGTCCTCTTCCTGTCACCGGGGTTTCCCATCGAGATGAACGACTTTGTGCGTGGCCTGGCCGAAGTGGGGGCTAGCGTCATCGGCGTCGGCGACCAACCCGAGGGCGCCGTCCCCGAGAAGGCGCGCCGGTATCTCTCGGCGTACTTCCAAGTCGGATCTTTCTCCGACGAGAACGCCGTTCTCGCCCAGGTCGCCGACATCGCCCACCGTGTTCGCATCGAACGGGTCGAGGTGCTGTGGGAGCCGCTGCTGATCCTGGCGGCGCGTATTCGGGAGCTGCTCCGTCTACCCGGTCTCACCGTCGCCGAGTCGCTTCCCTTCCGCGACAAGGAGGAGATGAAGAGAAAGGTCGATGGCGCCGGAGTGCGTACGCCGCACCACTACCGGTCCACGACGGTGACCGAGGTTCGTGTCGCCTTGGAACGGGTCGGCTACCCGGCCATCGTCAAACCCATCGCCGGCGCCGGTTCGCTCGATACCTACCGGCTCGATGGACCCGCCGACCTGGAACGGATCGCCCCGGCCCTCCAGCACATCAGGGCGGTCAGCGTCGAGGAGTTCATCGAGGCCGAGGAGTTCACCTTCGACACCATCTGCGCCGGTGGTCGCATCCTCTTCTACAACATCTGCTGGTACCGCCCTCGCCCCCTGGTCGGGAAGCAGCTCGAATGGGTCAGCCAGCAGACCGTGGCCCTGCGCCAACCCGACGTGGACCACCTGGCGGCCGGTCGGGAGATGGGCTTCCGAGTGATAGAGGCCATGGGCTTCCGAGACGGGTTCACCCACATGGAGTGGTATCTGAAGGATGACGGAGAGGCGGTGTTCGGAGAGATCGGCGGTCGGCCTCCGGGGGGGAGGACCGTCGATTGCATGAACTTCGCTTCCGACATCGACCTCTTTGTCGGCTGGGCGGAAGCAGTCGTGCACGGGCGATTCACCCAACCTTTGGAGCGGAAATACAACTGCGCCAACGTCTTCAAGCGCGCCGTAGGTGGTGGCCGGATCCAACGCTACGAAGGACTCGGCCGGCTGATGGCCGAATTCGGCGAGCATGTGGCGGCTATTGAGCTCAACCCCATCGGACAGCCCCGACGTGACTGGCGCCACGTGCTCATCGGCGATGGGATGGTGGTGGTGCGCCACCCGGATCTTCAGACCTGCATCGACATCGCCGATCGGTTCGGCACCGATCTCCAGATCCACGCCGAGTAGACTGCTCGGGAGATCGTGATGATGTGGCAGGCTGGCGGCTTCTGGGTTTTGTGGATGTTGCTGTTTTGGGGCGGGTTGGTGGTCTTGGCGGTGGCAGGAGTCAGGAGTCTCACGCCACGAAGCGGAAGCCGGACGTCGACGGCGCTCTCGATCCTCGAAGAGAGATTGGCCCGTGGGGAGATCGACGTGAAAGAGTTCGAAGAACGGCGCCGGTCGTTGTTGGGAGGTCAGCCGTGACCAATCGCAACCTGGTCATCCTCGGGGTAGCTCTGATCCTCGTGTCGTTGCTAGGGATGGCCATATCGATGGCTACCGGCGGCGGGCCGGGGTGGGACCATGGGGGTCATCCTTTCCAGCACCGTCTCGATCAACGAAGTCCTCTTTCCCAGACGGTGCACTAGCCGGGGAGCAAAGCCGCCAGTTCGTCCAGCCTGGGCAAGGTCGTGGCCGCGGTCTCAGATCGCAACCCGAACACGGCCCGGTCTACCCCCCAAGCAGACAGGTTGGCCAGGTTCTGTGGATCGGGCTTGGCGTAGAAGACGGTGACCTCGAAAGTGACCGGGTCACGCCCGACCGCGCTGACGGCGGCGCGGACTTCCTGGATCTTTCCTTCGATCTCATGTCGGGTTCCGAGCGGAATCCAACCGTCGCAAAAGGAGGCCAGGTCCTGCAAGGTTCGTGGCCCGGCCGCCGCCCCCAGAACGATAGGGGGGTAAGGCTTTTGAACCGGTTTGGGCCATGCCCAGCTGGGTTCGAATTTGACGAACCGACCTGAGAAGGACGGCTCGTCCTCGGTCCATAGTTTCTGCATGGCGGCGACTTTCTCCCGAACAATCGCCCGGCGCAACCTGTACTCGATTCCGTGAGAGGCCATCTCCTCTTTGTTCCAGCCGTATCCGATCCCAAAGATCATCCTTCCCCCGCTGAGCAGGTCGAGCGTGGCCACCTCCTTGGCCAGCCACAAGGGATCGCGCTGAGCCACCAACGTGATTCCGGTGCATAGCTTGATGGTTTTGGTGACCGACGCTGCCGCCGCCAACGAAACGAACTGATCGAGGCTGTGCCAGTAGTGCTCGGGGAGCGGTCGTGCGTTCTTCACCCCCCCCATCGGTGTGCGACGCGAGACGGGGATGTGGGAGTGTTCAGGGAACCAAAGTGATTCGAAACCTCGAGCCTCTGCCTCCCTGGCCAGATCGACTGGCGATATCGACGAATCGGTGGGAAACATGCTGATCCC
>CAYUKI010000152.1:0-5783 GCA_964445235.1 uncultured Acidimicrobiia bacterium
CAACCTGGCCTCGACCTCTTTTGGGTCGAGCAGGTAGGTGGCAGGGTCACAATCGACCAATACCGGCCTCGCCCCGGCCCGAAAGACGCCGAGGGCGCTGGCGATGAAGGAGTTGGCGGGTACGATCACCTCGTCGCCAGGTCCGATCCCAAGGCCGCGTAGGGCCATTTCCAGGGCGTCGGTGCCGTTGGCCACTCCCACGCAGTGGCGAACACCCATGAAGGACGAGAAATCGTTTTCGAAACGCTCCACCTCGGCGCCGAGGATGTAAGCCGAACGCTCGACTACGGCCGCCCACCCCGCCGCCACCTCGTCCGCCACCTGGGCGTGCTGGCGGGCCAGGTCGACGAGTGGGATCTTGGTCACAGGGGCTCGACCTCGACCGGCGCCCCGCCTTCCTTCAGAGAACGATCGATCGCTTCCAGAGCCAGGACGACCGCCAAGCCGCTCCAACCGTCGCTGCGCGTCGCAGCATTCCCGGCGACCCGGGAGAGGAATTCCTCGCATTCGCTGCGTAGCGGTTCGCCGAGGGTGACCTTGGGGATCGTGATCGTGCCTTCGCGGATGCTGGCTCGGAACCCGGCAAAAGTGTCGGAGAGCGGTGGCGAGGCGGCAACGCCTTTGTCATAGATCCGGACGGGCTCGGAGAGGTCCATGTCGTCCACTGTCAGCATTTGCCGTTCGCCCACCACCGAGATCAGCCTCGACTTGCGTGGACTCAGCCAAGAGGCATGAATGTGAACGGCCCGACCCTCGGGATAGTGCAGGGTCACGAACACGGCGTCTTCTATGCCCGGGTTGATCCAGCTTCCGCCGGTAGCACTGACCGTGCGGGGATGGGTCCCCAGAAGATAGTTGGCGATGGAGATGTCGTGAGAGACCAGGTCCCAGGCGGCGTTGACGTCAACCCGCACCGGACCGAGGTTGGTTCTGGTCATCGACAGGTAGAAGACCTCACCGAGCTGACCTGATTCGATGTAGCCGCGGGCAGCCTGGATGGCCGGGTTGAAAAGGAAGACGTGGCCGACCATCAGCACGAGGCCGCGACTCGCCGCCAGTTCACAAAGCTCGCGTGCCGAGGCAGCATCGCTGGTGATGGGTTTCTCCACCAGCACGTGCTTGCCGGCCTCCAGACACTCCTTGACCAGCCGGTGGTGAGTGGTGGTAGGAGTCGCCACCACCACCGCGTCCACCCGGTCGTCCTCGAGGACGTCACCTAGGTCCTGGGACAGCGCCACGTCTCGAAACCGCTGGCCGATGGCTTTCAGCCGTCGATCGTCGCGGTCGATCACCCACAACACCTCGCTCCCGAGATGGTCGTGAAAGTTCCGGATCAAATGGGGACCCCAATGCCCGGCCCCCACCACAGCAACTCCAGTCATCATCTCGAAGAAACTCCTCTTATCGTTTCAGCCGCAGGCCGAGCAGAACTATGGGTCGAAGCATCGACCACCATCCGATGATCGGCTTCATTTTGGTCTGGCCGAGGGTCTTGGCGGGGTAGACCTTGGTCACGGGAACTTCGGTCACCCGGTAGCCCAGCTTGACGGCCTTGTAGAGCAAATAGGGCTCGAGTTCATACTGGTCCAACCAGTCCTGGTCAAGGTCAAGACCGGGATCGGCCAAAACCTTGGCGCTCACCGCCCGAAACCCGTTGGTGGAATCCGTGAAATGTTGCCCGGCGACCGCGCTGAAAAGGCGCGGGTGGAGACGGGTGGCCACCTTGCGATAGGCGGGCATCGGCCCGAAATCCCGGTTGCCAGACAGCCAGCGGGACCCCTGCACCAGGTCGGCGTGGCCGGCGGCGATGGGTTCGAGCAGGCGAGGAATCTCCTCGGGAGCGTCCTTGTTGTTGCCGGCCATGACGACCACGACGTCGTGACCATGGGCCACTCCGTATTTGAAGCCACTACGCAGGGCGGCGCCGACCCCAACGGTGGCGCCCATGGAGATGACGGTGGCGCCTTTGCTCCTCGCCAGCGCCGCCGACCCGTCGGTCGAGCCGTCGTCGACCACCACCATCTCATCGACGATGCCGCCGGGAACGCGGTCCAGCACCGAACCGATCTTCCGTTCTTCGTTGAACACTGGCGCCATGGCCATGATGGACAGCCCCTCGTACATCAGCGATCCAGGTCCCGGTGGGAAACGGAGACGGCGATCCCCCGATCCTCCAGCCAAGCGGCGATGGCCGCGGCCAGAGCCACGGAACGGTGACGCCCACCTGTGCAGCCCACCGCGATCGAAAGGTAAGACTTGCCCTCGGCCTGATAACGGGGAATCAAGAAGTCGAGGAGGCCTTCGGTTCGATCCAAGAAACCGACCGCGTCCGAATGGGTGAGCACGTAATCGGCCACCTTCTGGTCGGTTCCCGGAAGGGGCCGTAGCTCGGGCACCCAGTGGGGATTGGGCAGAAAACGCACGTCCAGCATCAGGTCGGCATCTCGGGGCGTGCCGTGTTTGAAGCCGAATGAGGTCACCGCCACCCGCATCGGCCGCTCCGGCTGGCCCTCGGCGAACTCGCCCGTGATCCTGTTCCGGAGCTGATGGACATTCAGGTCGGTGGTGTCGATCACAACATCGGCCATCTCCCGCAATGGAGCCAACAACTCTCGCTCGAGCCGGATGGATTCGGCGAGGCCGCCCTGTCGGAGCGGGTGGGGCCGGCGGTTCTCCTCGTAACGACGGAAGATGGTCTGATCGTCGGCGTCGATGAAGACCACCAACATTGGTACGCCGCTTCTCTCCAGGCTATCGATGGCGTCTCGCAGGCCGGTCGTGTCCCCGCCGCGAGCGTCGAGAGCCACCACCAACCGTCCCCGACTTTCGTGAAGTCCGTAGTGGTCGATGACCCCTTCGATGAGTTGGGGGGGGAGGTTGTCGACCACGATGTAGCCGAGATCTTCAAGCGCGAAGGCCGCCGTCGATCGACCGGCGCCCGACATGCCGGTGACGACGAGAACTTGAGGACGGTTGGTCATGGTCAGCCGACCACTCGGCTGGGGAACGGGGTGCTGCCGTGCAGCGAAGCGTAGAGATCGGCAGCCACCGCTTCCGGTAACACCTCGGCCAGATCGGACTGTTCGGCCTCTCGGATCCGTTTGAGAGAGCCGAATTGTCTCAACAGCGCTTTCTTGCGGGTAGGCCCGAGACCCCGCACTTCGTCGAGCATCGAGTCGACCATGCGCTTGGATCGGAGGGTCCGGTGGTAGGTGATGGCGAAGCGGTGCGCTTCGTCGCGCACCTGCTGAAGCAGGTAAAGAGCCTCGGCGTCGCGGGGAATGCGGAGGGGCTCGGGATGGTCGGGGAGGTAGATCTCCTCCATCTGTTTGGCCAGACCGAGAACCGGGATGTCCAGACCGAGCCGGTCGAGCACCCGGACCGCCCGGCCCAATTGGCCGGCCCCGCCATCGATCAGCACCAGGGAGGGCGGATAGGAGAACTTGCCTTGTTCGGCGATCGGGCGGCGCCGTTCCCGCAGGTAGGCCTCGAAGCGGCGCCGCAGAACCTCCTCCATCGAGGCGAAGTCGTCTTGGCCGGCAACGGTGCGGATCTTGAAACGTCGGTAGTCGGATCGTTTGGGGAGCCCATCTTCGAGCACGACCATCCCGGCGACGGTGTTGGTCCCCTGCAAGGTGGAGATGTCGAAAGCCTCGATGCGGAGGGGAGGTTCGGGAAGGTCGAGCACCTCTTGGAGGCTGTGCAGGGCCTTAGCGCGGGCGTTGTGGTCGGATTGCCTGCGCAGGCGGTGGCGGGCGAAGGCCTCCCGGGCATTGGTTGTGGCGATCTCGAGCAGTCGTCGTTTCGAACCCCGCCGCGGCACCCGCAGCGCCACCGCCGTGGAACGTCGCTCCGACAGCCATGAGGCGAAGACCTCGGGGTCGGGGGGGAGTTCGGGGACCAGCACCAACCGCGGCGGAATCTCGTCGCCGTACAGCTCGCGCAGGAGGTTGGCAATCAGCTCCGCCTCGCTCACAGCTTCGACCCGGTCCACGACGGTCCCGAGCTGGCCCACCACCCGGCCACGCCGTACCGACCAAACCTGGACCGAGGTCTCCAACTCGTCACCGTGTACGGCTATGACGTCGAAGTCCTCTCGTTTGTCGGTGACCACCTCCTGACGTTGGAGAGCGCGGTCGACGTCGGCAAGGCGGTCTCGGTAGCGGGCGGCCAGCTCGTACTCCTGGCGTTGGGAGGCTGAGTGCATCTGAGTCCGCAGTTCTGCCACCACGGGCTCCGTCCCCCCCCGCAGGAACTCGGCCAGCCCCTTCAGGAGGTTCTGATAATCGCCAGGTTCCACCGCCCCGATGCAGGGACCGGCGCACTTCTCGATGTGGTAGAGCAGGCAGGGCCGTCCTTGGGCCTGCTGGCGGCGGAACAGGGAATCCGAACAGGTTCGCACCGGAAAGGTGCGCAAGAGCAGGTCGAGGGTCTTACGAATGGCGTAGGTGTGGGCGTAGGGCCCAAAGTACTCGGTGCCCTTGAGCTTCTTACCCCGGACGACCCGGGCCCGGGGCCATTGGTCGGAGCGGGTGATCGCCAGGTAGGGATAGCTCTTGTCGTCCCGCAGCCGGATGTTGTAGCGAGGTCGGTGCCGCTTGATCAGGGAGTACTCGAGCATGAGGGCCTCCACCTCGTTGCCCGCCAACATCCACTCGACGTCATCGGCCGCTTCCACCATTGCTTGGGTGCGGCTTTCCAGGTCGGCCGAGAAGTACTGGGAGATCCGCTTTCTCAGCGACTTCGCCTTGCCGACGTAGAGCACGCGCCCGTGGCGATCCTTGAACAGGTAGGCCCCGGGAGCGTCGGGAACCTCGGCGGTCGGGGGGCGATTCACCCGGGAAGGGTAGGCGGCAGCTCTGTTGGGATATCACTCTGGAGGGCGCCGGACGGGCCCTTTTCCGACCGGTTGAGATGGACCCGTCAGCGGATGCCCAGTACCTGGCGGAACCAGGGAACGGTCCGCTCGATCCCTTCCCGCAGCGAGATCTGCGCCTTCCAGCCGAGGAGCTCGGCGGCGACGGTCGTGTCGGGACGCCGCACATTCGGGTCGTCTACCGGTCGGGGATGAAACTCGATGCCGGGGAAGGTGCCCACCACTTCTTGCACCACCCGGGCCAATTCCAACATGGTGACCTCTTCGGGGTTGCCGAGATTCACCGGCTGGTTGTAGTCGGTCAACAACAGACGGAGGATGCCCTCGATGAGGTCGTCGACGTAGCAGAGCGACCTCGTCTGCGAACCGTCTCCGTGGATCGGCAGCGGGCGGTTCTGGAGAGCTGCCGAGATGAATGCGGGAATAGCCCGGCCATCGTTGGGGCGCATACGAGGTCCGAAGGTATTGTGGGCCATGACGCCGGTTCCGGCCCAGAAATTCTCATAACCGGGAACCGAAAAGTCATATACCAAGTCGGTCGCTGCGACCTCTTCGATGGCCCGGACGTGCGCCCAAACCAGGTCGCCGTATGTTTCGGCGTTCAGGTGTTGGGTGACGCCGCGATGCCACTCGAGCGGGCTCCAGGGCGAGACATGGGACAGTGTTATTCGCCAGAACGGATACCGTCGATCACCGGTGCGCTGCTTGAAGGTGGTCTCATAGCGGCCAACTGAGGGCAGCAAACCGAACCTCGCCAAGGCAACGACAAGGTCGTCCTTCAGCTCTTCGGAGACCGTCGAGAACTCGTGCCGCCGTGCCTCCGCAAGCTTGATGCCCGAATGCACCCCGTCGCCCTCTCGATAGCCTTCCAGGAACCACCCCAACCGCGACTTGGGCAAACCGAGCA
>CAYUKI010000153.1:0-5765 GCA_964445235.1 uncultured Acidimicrobiia bacterium
GGCGGCGCGGGCCGCCGCCGCCCTGGAAAGTGGCGGAGCCCAGGAGGCGGCATGACAGCTGTGGCAACTCGCCTCCTTCCCTCCCGCCGGACCTCACGGTCCGTCCTTTACGCGCTGAGCGCCGTACTGGTCCTGGCCATCGTCGTCGCCTACACCGGAGCCGACGAGTTGACCTCGCGGGGAACCGCCAGCGCTGCCTTGCGGCTGGCCATCCCCATCTTGATGGCCGGGCTCGGCGGGTTGTTCGCCGAACGGGCCGGGGTGGTGAACATCGGGCTGGAAGGGATGATGATCGCCGGCACCTGGTTTGGCGCGTGGGGAAGCTGGCAGTTCGGGCCTTGGTGGGGGGTGGCCCTGGGGGTGGCCGGTGGCGCCGTTTTCGGGCTCGTCCATGCCGTGGCGACCGTGACCTTCGCCGTCGACCACATCGTTTCGGGGGTGGCCATCAATATCCTGGCGGGGGGGGCGATGCGCTTCCTCTCCTCGATCACCTATACCCCCGAAACCGGCGGCAGCGTTGTCCAGTCTCCCGGAGTAACCAAGATGGGCACCTTCAACACGCCCTTCGTGGCGGGGGGGAACCTGTTCGGTTGGAAGAGCCCCGACCTCTTGGGTTGGCTCGAGGACCGGGACTGGTTCTTCGTCTCGGATGGCGCCGGGGTACTCCGGGGGGTCACCGGGGAAGTTTCGTGGCTGACCTTGCTGGCGGTGGCGCTTGTTCCGCTCAGCGTGTTCGTGCTGTGGCGAACGGCCTGGGGGCTTCGCCTGCGTTCGTGTGGCGAGCACCCGTGGGCCGCCGAGTCGCTCGGGGTGCCGGTCCTCCGCATGAAGTACTACGCAGTGCTCATCTCGGGTGGCCTCGCCGGGCTCGGAGGCGCCTTCATTGTCTTGGTCCAACAAGGCCTGTACCGAGAGGCCTCCACGGCCGGCCGTGGCTTCATCGGGTTGGGCGCCTTGATCTTTGGTAACTGGATGCCGGCCGGCGTCCTCAACGGTGCTCTTCTCTTCGGGTTCGGCGATTCGCTTCGCTTCCGAGGTGCTGCGACCGTGCGGGCGCTCCTCCTGACGATCGGGGTCGGGTTGGTGGCTCTGGCGGTGTGGCGGTGGCGGCGCAAGCGGCCGCGAGCCGCCGGCGTGCAGGGGGCGCTGGCGCTCATGGTCCTCCTCGGTTACGCCTTGCTCACCGAGGTGCCCGATCAGCTGATCACGGCCACTCCCTACCTCATCACGTTGCTGGTCCTCGCGATTGCCACCCAGAGTCTCCGCATGCCGGCGGCCGACGGTGCTCGCTATCGGAAGGGCGAGACGGGCTAGCGCTAGCCCGCCCCCTCACCTATTTGACGACGATGGTGATGCTGGCGAAGGTGCCGGGCACGCGGTCGGAGGCGTACCAGATCTCGTAGTCGCCCGGTTCGGCCGGCGCCCCCAGCGTTACCGGGTTGCCCGCTGCCGTGTAGGCATAGTCGAGGTACGCGCCCTCGGCAGAACCGGCCGGAACGATGGTGATGTAGTCGCTGGGCCCGTTGGGGCCGGTCCAGGTCACCGAGAACTCGGCGCCCGCCTCCACCTCGGTCGGGGCCTCGAGAGCGATCTCAAAAGGATTGACGACGATCGGACGGGTCGCCATGGTCGCCGCCTCGGCGCCATTGACGTAACGCAACTCGTAGTCGCCGGGTTCGATCGACGCCACCAGGGTGCCGGTGTCACCGGACGCTGTGTTGAAATAGCTTTCGTAAGCGGCTTCTGCTGAGCCCACCGGCACCACGGTGATGTA
This sequence comes from uncultured Acidimicrobiia bacterium, assembly GCA_964445235.1. Classification (GTDB taxonomy): domain Bacteria; phylum Actinomycetota; class Acidimicrobiia; order Spongiisociales; family ZC4RG35; genus CAYUKI01. The sequence continues at coordinate 1,775 of CAYUKI010000153.1, forward strand.
GTCGCTGGGCCCGTCCGGACCGCTCCACGTCACCTCGAACACGGTTCCCGCTTCCACCTCCACGGGTGCCTCCAAGGTGATGGAGACATCGGTGACGGTGATCGCCTGGCTGGCCAGGGTGGCTTCGGTTTCCCCGTCCACATACCGCAGCTCATACGCCCCGGTACCGACGGGCGCCAATAACTTCCCGGTGCTGCCGGCGTCGGTGTAGAAGTAACTCAGGTAGCTGCTTTCGGCTGCTCCTTGGACGACGATGGTGACGTAGTCCTTTTTGGCGTTGGGTCCGGTCCAGGCAACCTCGAACTGCCGACCGGCCTCAACCTCGGACGCCGCTTCATCGACACCTGGGCCCGGCTGGAGTTCGAAGGTGATCTCGGTGTTGCTCGGCGAGGTCGTGGTTGTGGTGGCCGGTGCCGTGGTGACGGTCGCTGTAGTAGCCGTAGACGAGGTGGCAGCCGTCTCCTCCGTCGCACCACCCCCGCAGGCGACGGCAACCAGAAGGGTCGAGGCCGCCAACCAGTGGGCTTTGCCTTCCCGCGACCGCTGCATTTCTCCTCCAGTCGAGTTGGGCGTTCCGTACCTCAGAGCCGCGAGGCTAGCTGTGCTGTCAGATCCACGCCCTCGGCGATCGTCGACTTCACCTGGCCTCCAGCCTCACCATCTCAAACGAGGCCTAGCCCACGCCGCAGCAACGGTGGCGGGCGGATCCACCTCAGGCGGCGGTGGGTTGGACCCCGGCCATCAGCAGGCCGATCTGCTCGCGGGTGGTCGTGGCTGGGTCGATGATGCCCATGATCCGACCCTCGTACATCACCGCGATGCGATCCGAGAGTCCGAGGACCTCGTCGAGGTCCTCGGAGATGACCAGGATGGCCGTGCCGTGGGCCCGCTGGGCGATCAGGCGGTCGTGGATGTACTCGGCTGCTCCGATATCGACACCACGGGTGGGTTGTGAGGCCACCAATACCCGGGGAGTCCCCGACAGCTCCCGCGCCAGGATCAGCTTCTGGATGTTGCCGCCGGACAGGCTCCTGACCGGGGTCTCCAGGTTGGGTGTCTTCACCGCGTACTCCGCCACCAAGGCCTGGCAGTGGCGGCGGATGGCTCCGAAGTCGAGTAGTCCCCGACTGAGGAACTTCGGGTCGCCGTGGTCGATGAGCAACAGGTTCTCGGCCACCGTGAACTCCCCGATGCTTCCGTCTTTCATGCGCCCCTCCGGCACGTAGGCGAGGCCGGCGGACCTGACGCGGGCAGGGGCATGGTTGGCGACCTCGGTGCCGGCGATCTCGATCGACCCGGAACGCACCTCCCGCAGGCCGGCGATCGCCTCCGCCAGCTCGCGCTGCCCGTTGCCCGACACGCCGGCCAGCCCGAGTATCTCGCCGGACCGGACCTCGAGGTCGATGTGATCCACCGCCACGATGCCACGGTCGCCGAACACTTCCAGGTGGCGGATCACGAGTGCCGGTTGGTGCACCTCGACGGGCGGTCGGTCAGGGGCAAGCTTCACTTCCCGGCCCACCATCATCTCGGCCAGCGACTCACGGGTCGCCCGGTCGGGGGTGGTGTGGCCCGTCACCCGGCCCTGGCGCAGCACCGTGATACGGTCGCTGAGGGCGAGCACCTCGTGGAGTTTGTGGGAGATGAAGATTAGCCCTCGCCCGTCGGCCGTCATCTGGCGAAGGGTCGCGAAGAGCTGTTTGACCTCGTGGGGGGTGAGGACCGCGGTCGGCTCATCCAGGATGAGGAGACGGGCCTCTCGGTGCAGTGCCTTGATGATCTCGACCCGTTGCTTCTGACCAACGGCCAGCTGCCACACGACCGCCGAGGGGTCGATCTCGAGCCCGTATTGGCTCCCGAGGGCGACGATCTTCTCCGACACCACGTCGAGGTCAGTCATCATCCCCCGGCTGGAGGGCAACCCGAGGGCGACGTTCTCGGCGACAGTGAGAGTCTCGACCAGCATGAAGTGCTGGTGGATCATTCCGATATTGTGCGAAATGGCGTCCGTCGGGCTCTTGACGTGGACGGGGGCACCATTCAGTAGGATCTCGCCCTCGTCGGCGTGGTAGAGGCCGTAGAGGATGTTCATCAGGGTGGTTTTGCCGGCCCCGTTCTCGCCGAGCAGGGTGTGAACCTCGCCCGCCGCCAAGTCGAAATCAACGTTGTCGTTGGCGAGCACGCCTGGAAACCGCTTCGTGATCCCGCGCATCTCCTGCATCGGCGTGTCGGTCAGCGGTCCTCCTGGGCGCTCCGACCGGGGAGAACCGTTCTCCCCGGTCGTCTCGTTTGCTTGGTCTACGCGCCGGTCTTGATCGATCCGTCGATGATCCCGGCGATGGTGTCATCGGCCAACTGGCGTACGTCGTCCGGTAGTTCGTAGCCGTCGTTGAACTCGATGACCTCTCCGCCGTTGGCGAGGTTGATCTCGTACAGCTCGCCACCAGCCGTTCCGGCCGCGATCTGGTCGAGGATGTCGCGCAGCACCACTTCCCAGTGGTACACCTGGCTGGCCACGACGACCTCGGGGGCCAGGCTGGCCTGGTTGGCCTGGGTTCCGAACCACGCGATGCCCTGCTCCTGGGCCACGCCGATGGCGCCTACCACCATTTGGGCGGTGCCGGTCATGACGTCGGCGCCGGCGGCGGCCTGGGCCTGGGCCGCCTCGGAAGCCAGGGCGACGTCGCTGAACGACCCGGTGTAGTTGACGTTCACGGTGATGCCCGGCGACTGGGCCTCCGCCCCGGCCTTGTAGCCGTCGACATAGAGCTTGGCGTCGCCCACCTCGATTGGCCCGATGATGCCAATGATGCCGCTCTCGCTGAGAGCGGCGCCCATCACGCCGAGCACGTAGCCGCCCTCGTCCGAGGCGGCCTCGTAAGAGAACACGTTGGAGAGCCCAAACGTGTCGGCGGCAGTGCCCCAGGCGAACGAGACGTCAGGGAAGTCGGGGGCAATCTCCTGCAACGATCCGCCGTACTGGGATCCGTGGGCGATCACCAGGTCGTATCCCTGGCTGGCGTAGTCGCGGATCGCGGCCGCGGCGTCCTCGACGACGAAAGTGCCATCGGTGATGGCCACCTCAATGTTGGGCCGCTCCTCCTTGATGGCGTTGACCCCCTCGACGATCGACTGTGAGAAGGCGAGGTCGTTCGAGGCGGAGGGGGCGACGATGGCGATCCGGAACGGCTCGGCCGCCGTGGTCGTGGTCGTCGTCTCGGCGACTGCCCCCGTGGTGGTGGTCGTTGCGGCCGCCGCGGCCGTGGTGGTGGTCGTGCCGTCATCGCCGTTGCCGCACGCCGCTGCCGCGAGCACAAGGGCGACGACGAGGGCGAGCCGGCTGAGGGTCGGGTATCTCATCTTCCATCTCCTTCTTTATTGCCTTTCATGGCCTTTGTGGTGACGAAATGGCGGCGGCACGGGCGGCCGCGGGTATCCATCATGCACCTCTCAAGAACGGCTTGGTGAGGGCGGCCGGCTGGCGGAACCGCCGAGCTACCAGCACCAGCGCCAGGATCGTGATCATCGCCGGCGCCATCGCCGCGATGTCGGACCAGCTGCGGGGGATTATGCCGAGAGTCTTGAACTGGAGGACTAGCGAGTTGACAAACCCGTAGAGGAGCGCTCCCGCCATCACTCCCAGCGGCCGCCAAGCGCCGAAGTACACGAGGGCGATGGCAATGAATCCCGCTGCGTTGGTGAGGTTCTGTTGGAAGATCCCGAGATCGATGGCGAGGGCGGCGCCCGCCACTCCGGCCAGGGTCCCGCCGATGGTGACGGTGGCGTACCGAACCCCGGCCACGCTGACTCCGACGCTGTCGGCAGCCTCCGGATTCTCGCCGACCGCCCGGATCTTCATCCCGAAGGTGGTCCGGTTGATCACCCACATGCTGAACGGGATCGCCACGAAGGCAAGGTAGACGATGACGCTGTGGCGGAACAGCATCCTGCCAACCCAGGGGATGTCGCTGAGGCCGGGGATGTCGCCGCC
>CAYUKI010000154.1:0-5680 GCA_964445235.1 uncultured Acidimicrobiia bacterium
CACGGGAACCGCCTCCGCGGCGGTCGGTGCCGGCGGCGTCGAAGTTGGAGCCTCGGTGGAAGCCGTCGATGCCGCAGCAGCTCCGGCAGGCGCACCCACGACAGCTCCGGCAGGTGCACCCGCCGTGGCACCGGCAGAGACAGGCGCACCCGCCGTGGCACCGGCAGAGAAAGGCGCAGCCCCGCGCAGGCGGGACACCTGCTCACGGGTGAGAGGCCCGGCCAGAAAGGACATGGCCCACCGGCTCGAGAACAGCAGTGGCGCCCCACCCTTGGTGGTCTGGAGAACGAATTGCCGTTTCCCGAGCCCGGAGATGCGCTGGTCGAACGAATCGACGTCGACCGAGCCCGATGCCGACTTCATGCCTTCCAGCACCCGAGCCTTGTCGCGTTCGGTTTGGAGCCGCCCGACCATCCAGGTGCCGGCATTCGACATCGCCTTGTAATCGAGGTCGACCGGGTTCTGGGTCGACACCAGCATCCCCACCCCAAAGGCCCTGGCCTGCTTCAAGATGGTGAGGATCGGCTTCTTGGAGGGGGGTTCGGCGGTGGGGGGGCAGAATCCGAAGAGTTCATCCATGTAGATGAGGGCGGCCAGATCGGACGTGCCGGACCGGCCCCGCATCCAGGTGACGACCTTGGCGAGCAGCAACGTCACCACGAACTGGCGCTCGCTGTCAGAGAGATGGGCGAGGTAGAGCACCGCCCCTCTCGCCTTGCCGTCGGTCGTGTAGAGGAGGCGTTCGATGTCAAGGGGGGCCCCTTCCAACCACGCCGAGAAGGACGGCGATGCCACCAACCCGTTGAGCCGCATGGCCAGCGCCGTTCGCTCCTTGGGAGGGTAGAAGGCATCCAGTTCGAAAACCCCCAGCTTGCGGAAAGGTGGCTGCTGGACTTGGCCGATCAAACCGGGCAGGTCGAGCCCCTTCCCTGCTCGCCAGGCCTGTTCGACGATGGTGGCGAGGAGTATGTGCTCGGGGCTTTGCACCGTTTCGGACTCCACCCCCGCCAGTGTCAGAAGCGACGAGACGAATCCCTCGATCTCGTCTCGCAGCGTCTCGGCCTGGTTATCCCACGACAGGGTGGGAGCAGCCAGCGAGCCGAGGAAGTTGATCGGAACGCCAGAACCCGAGCCGGGTGTGTAGATGGTCACCTCGACGTCGTCGCGGAGCCGGCGCATTCGTTCCGGTGTGATGTCCCAACTCGCCAAACCCTCTTTCCAACTGGCGGCGGTCTTGGCAGCGAGGTCGCCCGGCGACACTCCCTCCCGCTTGGCGGCGGCCTCGTCGATCCAGGGCCGGAAGTCCACCGCTCTGAACTCGGGGAAGTTGAGTAGGAGGTTGCCCATGTCCCCCTTCGGATCGATGATGAGGCAGGGGATACCGGACAGGAGGGCTTCCTCCAGGATGCCGATACCGAGTCCGGTCTTGCCCGAACCAGTCATCCCCACTATGACGCCGTGAGTGATGAAATCGTGGGAGGGATAGAGGATCGCGTCGGCGGTACGCTCGCCCGATTTCTCGTCCAGTTTGCCGCCGATGTAGAAGGCTCCGGTGGGGATGTCCATGATTCCACGGTAGTCAATACCGCTCGGTCTTCGGCCTCCCGAACATCCCCAAGAACCGGGTTGGGCCCCGCTCGGGATATTCGCGACCGAACCCGACCGGGCGAGGCGATAATCCTTTCCCCCCGTGCCCACCACTACGACACCATCCTCCCCGTTTGCCATCTTTGGCGCCGGCTTCCGGCTGATCGGTCATTTCGTCCGTGCCCGCCCGGTCCCCTTCGCTTTGGCCGTGACCGGAGCGGCCATATTCGCCTCCGGGGTCGTGCTCGGCGCAGTGGTGGTAGGCAACCTGACCGACACCGTGATCGTCCCGGTCCTCGAGCGCGGGGAGCGGATCGGCAACCGTCTGCTGGTTGGCCTCGCCCTCATCGTCGGCGTGTCGGTCTGGAAGGCGGCGGGGATCGTGTTGCGCCGCTCGTCGGCGGGTTGGTTTCAGTCCAACTCCCAGGCCGACGTGCGCACTCGCCTCATCGAGCACCAGCTTGACCTGCGGTTGTCTTGGTTTGCGAAGCGGACCACCGGCGACCTCTTGTCGGTGACCCAAAGCGATGCCCTCCAGGGCACCGGCATTCTCGCCCCGTTGCCCTACGGGACCGGGGTTTCGCTTCTCCTCGTTACCACCGTGGTGCTCGTATTCAGCATCGACTGGGTTCTTGGCTTGCTCACCCTGGCGGCGCTGGCGGTTTACCTCTACATCGACATCTTGGGCGCTTGGCGGATCTTCCTCCAGATCGAGGACATTCAAAAGCTCCAAGGTCGGGTGAGCTCGGTCGCCCACGAGAGCTTCGATGGCGCCCTCACCGTCAAGGCACTCGGTCGGGAGGCAGAGGAGACCGCTCGCTTTGGAAGGGCGGTTGGCGCGCACCGGGAGCGGCTGGTCGCCATCGGGCGGCTGATCGGGTCGTTCCGCACCGCCGTGGACGCCATACCGTCGGTGAGCATGATCCTGGTCCTCGTGGTGGGAGCGATCCGTATCCGCCAGGGGTTCCTCAGCGCCGGAGATCTCGTCACCATCACTTACCTGCTCTCTCTCCTCTCCGTGCCGATACGCCTCATCGGTTACGTGACCTGGGACCTGGCCTCCAGCCTGGCCGGGTGGCAGCGGGTGCAGGAGGTGCTCGACGCCGATGACCGAGTCGGTTACGGACCGCTGACCGCCGTTACCGAGCCGAACGGTGCTGACGTACACGGCGAGGAGGTGGCGTTTTCCTACGACGGAGCGGAGGAGGTGCTCCGCGACGTCCGTTTTCGCATCCCACCCGGCCAGACGGTGGCGGTGGTGGGACCGACCGGTTCGGGGAAGTCGACCATCGCCTTGCTGCTGGCGCGGCTCTGGGACCCCGCCAGCGGGTCCATAACCATCGACGGCCGCGACCTCCGTAACTTCGCACGCTCCGAGCTTCCCACCGAGGTCGCCTACGTCGGTCAGTCGCCGTTTCTCTTCGACGACACTGTCGCCGCCAACATCTCCCTCGGTGGACGGATCGCCGTCGACGAGATCAGGGCGGCCGCCTCCTTGGCCGGCGCCGGTGGCTTCATCGCCGGACTGTCGGCCGGTTTCGATACCAGGGTGGGGGAGCGAGGAACCACCCTCTCGGGGGGTCAGCAGCAGCGAGTTGCTCTGGCCCGGGCGCTGGCCCGCCGGCCCCGACTGCTCGTGCTCGACGATGCCACCTCGGCCGTCGATCCCTCGGTGGAGGCAGAGATCCTGCGGGGCCTAAGGGAGGCAGAGTTGCCCTCCACGGTGGTGATGGTTGCCTACCGGCCCGCCAGCATTGTCCTGGCCGATCAAGTGGTTTATGTCGAGAAGGGGCGGGTGGTTGGTCAAGGGACCCACCAGGAGCTGCTGGAGTCCGTACCCGGCTATGCCCGTTTGGTGCGAGCCTACGAAGAAGACGCCGCCGCTCGCGCCGGGGGGGGGTGAGCCGTGAGCGAACAAGCCACACAAGAAGCCAAACCAGTAGAGCTTCCGAGCTTCAGCGTCCTGGGGCGAGCCCTGTACGAGGCGCCGGTGTTGCGCAAGGGGCTCGGACTCACCGTCCTCCTCGCGATCGTGGGAACGACCGCCAACCTGGTCGTACCGGTGGTAGTTCAGCGCATGGTCGACCGGGAGATCCTCGGTGGAGGCGCTGCCGACCTGGCGGGCGCCGTTCTGACCGGTGTGGTGGCGCTTCTTGTCCTGGCGGTCGCGGTCATGGTGGGCAGGGCTTCCACGCTCCGACTCACCCGCGCCGCCGCCCATGGGCTCGCCGACCTCCGTGTGAAGGTCTTCCGCCACCTCCACGACCTCTCCATCGTGAACATGCAGTCCGAACGGAGAGGGGCATTGGTGGCGCGGGTCACCACCGATATCGAGGCCATCCAGGAGTTCCTCGAATTTGGGGGGGTTGGAATGCTGATCGGACTGGCGCAAGTATTCCTGGCCCTCCTCGCCATGCTTTGGTACCGGTGGCAGGTGGGGTTGTTGGTGGCGGTGGCCGTCATCCTCTACGGCCTGCTGGTGATGTGGTTCCAACGCATCCTGAGTCGTTCCTATGACCGGGTGCGAGTGGCCGTCGCCGACTCCGTGTCGCTCTTGGGCGAGACGATCTCCGGCCTGCCGGTCGTGCGCGCCTACGGGGCCGAGGCCAGCACCCTCGCCAAGGTGAGATCCGTGCTCCACGTTCAGATGCAGACCGAGTTCCGGACCCAGCGCCTTGGTGCGGTTCTTTTCGCCTCGGCGGAGACCTTCGCCGCCGCCATCACTGCCGGTGTGGTGGCGACCGGGGTTCTGCTCGGGCGACAAGGCGGCGTGTCCGCCGGATCGCTCCTGGCGGTGTTGTTCTTGGTGAATCTGCTGATCGACCCGGTCCAGACCCTGGTCGAGACGCTGGATCACGCCCAGTCGGCGGCGGCCGGTATGCGGCGGGTGATCGGCGTGCTCGACACCCCCATAGACATTTCCGACCCGATCGAGGGGATCGACCTCGCGGCCGGTGGACTGGGGGTTTCCTTCGATGGCGTCCGCTTCACCTATCCGGGGGGGGGAGAGGCGATCCGCGGGCTCAGTGTGGAGATCGCACCCGGCCGCCGAGTGGCCGTCGTGGGCGAGACCGGCTCGGGTAAGACCACCTTGGCCAAGTTGTTATGCCGGTTGCTCGAACCGACCGAAGGAACGATCGAGATCGGAGGAGTGAGGATCGATCGGATCAAGTTCTCTTCCCTCCGTTCTCGAGTGGCCTTCGTGCCCCAGGAAGGATTTCTCTTCGATGCCTCCGTGAGAGAGAACGTCGCCTACGGGAAGCCAGGCGCCAGCGATCGGGAGATCGAGGCCGCCTTCTTCGAACTCGCACTCGACGGTTGGCTGGAGCTGCTCCCCGGCCGGCTGGATGCCCAGGTCGGCGAGCGAGGAGAACAGCTGTCGGCGGGAGAGCGCCAGCTAATCGCCCTGGTGCGAGCCTGGATCTCTGGGCCAGACCTGCTGGTCCTCGACGAGGCGACCTCGGCAGTCGACCCGGCTTTGGACGTCACGCTGCGCCGGGCGATCGAGCGACTGACCGCGGGTCGAACCAGCGTCACGATCGCTCACCGTCTGGCCACTGCCGAAGGCGCCGAGCTTGTTCTGGTAATGGACGAAGGGCGGCTCGTCGAGCAGGGCACCCACTCGGCGCTGCTGGCTCGGGGGGGGGTATACGCCGGGCTCTATCGAGACTGGACCGTAGGCACCAAGACCGTCTGAACCTCCCGCAGGTCGACCGAGCGTTGGTGGGAATAGGACCCGTTCTGGCGCGCCAAGTACGACCTATCGGTCGTGATCCGTGCGCCAAAACCGGGTTTGGGGGGGGGTCCGCGGGTCGAGAGATCGATGGGGCGGCTATGACCGGTAGCACTAGGGCTGCTGAACGGCTCGAGCTTTCAAGTCGGCGAGGTTGACCCATTCGAGGGTGAGGAGGTGAGTGGCCTCGAGTATGACCGGTGGAGCCAGACCGGCTTCCAAAGCCTCCTGCCAGCGGGAGGCGCACAAGCACCAGAAGCAGGTGCAGCTTCGCGAGGTGCGCTTCAAGCCCAAGATCGGCACCCACGACGTCGACTTCAAGACGAAGGTCGTACGGAAGCTGCTCGCCCAGGGCGACAA
>CAYUKI010000155.1:0-5649 GCA_964445235.1 uncultured Acidimicrobiia bacterium
GCCAGTCCGGAAACCCCTTCAGGGGCGGCGGTGGCTCGCCCATTTGAGGAATCGGGCGGCCGGCCACGTGTTGACAACCTGCTTTTTGGAAGCCCAACCGCGTCGGGCCTGCCGCACGCCATACTCCATGCGGACGCCCTCGCTGGGATGGTGTGAGTCCGTGGAGATGACTAGGTGGACGTCACCCCGAGCGGTCGCCCGCCGGATCACGTCGGCCGTGGCATCCAAGCGGTCGAGAGCGCCATTGATCTCGAGAGCAACCCCGCTGACGGCCGCACCCTCCAGCACCGCGTCGACGTCGAACTCCGCACCGGGGCGGCGCCCGATCATCCGCCCAGACAGGTGCCCGATGGCATTCACGGAGGGATCGGCCATGGCCTTCAACAGACGTTCGGTTTGCCGGGCGGCCGGCAGGTCGAAATGGGAGTGGATGCTCGCCACGCACCAATCGAACTTCAGCCGGAATTCGGGGTCGTAGTCCAGCCCCCCGTCGGGGCCGATGTTCAACTCGCAACCGAACAGCAAAGCCATCTCCGGGTACTTCTCGGCGAGGCGCCCGATCCGATGCTGGTGGACCAGCATCTGGGTCCGGTCCGCTCCGTTGATGGCGAGGTCCTCGCCGTGGTCGGTGATCGCCACGTACCGGTAGCCACGGCGGTGGGCGGCTTCGACCATCTCCTCGAGCGAGGCACGTCCGTCTCCGGAGAGATCCGTGTGGTAGTGCAGGTCGCCTTTGATATGGCCAATCTCGACCATATCGGGCAGGCCCCCCCCGGCGGCGGCCTCAATCTCGCCGGTGTTCTCTCGCAGCTCGGGCGGGATGAAAGCCAGCTCGAGGGCGGCGTAAATGGATTCTTCCGTAGTAGATGCCACCACGTGTTCTCCGTCGAGCAACCCGTATTCATTCAGCAGGTAGCCGCGATCGATGGCGAGCTGGCGAAGCACGATGTTGTGGGCCTTCGACCCAGTGAAATACAAGGAGGCCGCCCCGAGTTGGTCAGGTCGGATAGCCCGTACGTCCACCTGGAGGCCGTTGCGGGTCAGGAACGACGTCTTGGTATCACCGGCCATCAGCATCTCCGCCACCACCGGCAGGGCCACCACAGTTTGCATGAGCACCGGAGCGTCCGCGGTGGCAACCACGATGTCGATGTCGCCGACCGTGTCCGAGAAGCGCCGGAGCGACCCGCAGGGAACGGCTGCGGTGACACCCTCCACTCTCTTGAGGGCCTCCACCAGAGCCTCGGCGATCGGCAGGGCATCGATCAGCGGGGTGCGCCGGTCCTTTCCGTGTAAGCCGAGACGGTCGATGGCCTTGGCAATCTTCTCCTCAGAGGTGGCGCCCAACCCGGGCAGCTCGCGAAGCCGCTGACCGGCGATCGCCGCTTTGAGATCCTCGACCGTCTCGACCCCCAGCCGATCCCGGATGGTCGCGAGGGTCTTCGGCCCCAACCCGGGTATGCGTGTCAGCTCCAAGAACTCCGGTGGATACTTGGCCCGCAGCTCCTCGAGTTTGTCGATCGTGCCGGTGTCGACGTACTCCCTGATCTTCTTGGCGATCGACGGACCGATGCCCTTGATCGCCTCCAATTCCTTCTGGGTCCAACCGCCGATCTCACCGGAGGTGCCCTCGATGGCATGAAGGGCCGTCTCGTAGGCCCGCACCTTGAAGCTCTGCTGGCTCCCCTCCTCGAGTGTGGTGAGTTGTGCCAACTCATAGAGCATGGCGATGACGTCTCGATTGGAGGCCATGACCGGGAGAGTAGGAAACGCTAAGGACAGGCGAAGGGCTCCGGGTCCCCGAAACACCACCAGGGCAGCGAGAATGCCGTTCGGATGGACTACCGCCAGCTCACCGCCGAATGGACGGAGAACCCCGACCTCGAGGGAACCCTCGTTCACGTCGAGCGGGTCGCCGCCCGACCCGCCATCCACGCCGACCTAGATCCGCCGCCGCCGCCGGCCCTGGCGCGGCGGATGGCGGAACGCGGCATCGAACGGCCCTATTTCCACCAGGTCCGGGGGATCGACTCGATTCGGGCCGGCCACCACACGGTCCTGGTGAGCGGCACCGCCTCCGGAAAGAGCCTGACTTACCAAATCCCTATCGTCGAGCGGATCCTTGCCGAACCGAGAACCACGGCCCTGCTCCTCTACCCGACCAAGGCGCTGGCCCAAGACCAGCTCCGCAGCTTTCGGAGGTTCGAGCTTCCCGGGGTGGACGCCGCGACCTACGACGGCGACACCCCCGGCCAGGAACGGGTGCGGATTCGCAAGCACGCCAACGTGGTGCTCACCAACCCCGACATGCTCCACGTCGGCATCCTCCCCGACCACGGGCGGTGGGCCGATTTCCTTCACCGCCTGTCGGTGGTGGTGGTCGATGAGATGCACACCCTGAGAGGGATCTTCGGTACTCACGTCGCTATGGTCCTGCGCCGCCTCCGCCGGCTGGCCGCTCACTACGGCGCCCATCCGACGTTCGTGTTCTCGACCGCCACCATCGGGAACCCTGGCGACCTGGCCGCGGCGCTCTGCGGCCTGCCGGTCGAGGTGATCGAGGGGGACGACTCACCATCGGGCGAGAAGCTGGTGGCGCTTTGGAACCCCCCCCTCTCAGACACCAACACCGGACGCCGGCGCAGCCCTGTGGCGGAAACTACTGACCTCCTCTTGGATCTGGTCCGCCGCCAGGTTCACACCATCGTCTTCACCCGCAGTCGGAAGAGCACAGAACTGATCTACCGATGGGCCAAACAGCGCGTCAGTCCCGACCTGGTCGACCGGATTGCTCCCTATCGCGGCGGGTATTTGCCCACCGAACGCCGGCTCATCGAGAAACGGCTCTTCAACGGCGAGCTGTTGGGGGTTATCGCCACCAACGCCCTCGAGCTCGGCATCGACGTTGGGGCCCTCGACGCCGCCCTGCTCGCCACCTTCCCGGGAACGTTGTCGGCGTTCCGTCAGCAGATCGGCAGAGCGGGTCGGTCGAGTCAACACTCGTTGGCGGTCCTCATCGGTGGTGAGGACGCCCTCGACCAGTACTTCATGGCCCACCCCGAGGAACTCTTTGCTCGACCCTCCGAGGCCGGCGTGATCAATCCCTCCAACCCCACCGTGGTCGATGCGCACACGGGCTGTGCGGCCTATGAACTGCCGCTGACCTTGGAGGACCGTGAGATCCTCGGCCTCGAGAGCGAAGAGTCGGCCACGCGGTTGGTGGCCGCTGAGCATCTGGCCCTCCGCAACGGGCGCCTGTACTGGGCACGGCGATACCGACCGGCTCCGCGAATCGACATACGCACTTCCGGGGGGGGGACCTACACCCTGACCGGAGAGGGCCGCATGCTGGGCACGGTGGATGGCTGGCGGGCTAACCGAGATGCCCACGCCGGGGCCGTCTACCTCCATCAAGGTGAGTCGTTCGTTGTCGATCGGACCGACCATCGCCGCCGGGAGATCGAGCTGCACCGTGCCGACGTCGACTACTACACCCAGGCCAAAGAGGAGATGAGCCTGGAAATCCTCGACCAGACGGCGACCAGACGGTTGGGTCCGGCCGGTCACTACCTCGGCGGGCTCCGGGTCGAGACCCAGGTGATCGGTTCTCAAAAGAGACGTATCGGCTCGCGGGAGGTGCTCGACACCGTCTACCTCGACCTGCCCCCCACCCGCTTTGACACCGAAGGCATCTGGTTCACGATTCCGGAGGTGCTCACCGCAGTCGTTCCGAGCTTCGACCTGCTGGGGGCGCTCCATGCCGCCGAGCACGCCGGGATCGCCATGCTCCCGCTGCTGGCCATCTGCGACCGCTGGGACATCGGCGGGTTGTCGACCGACTGGCACCCACAAACCGGCACGGCCAGCATCTTCATCTATGAGGGTTTTGCGGGGGGAGCGGGCATCTCCCCGATCGTCTACGAGGCCGGGGTCCGGCACCTGCGGGCCACTCTCGAGGCCATCCGTCGCTGCCCATGCGAGTCAGGCTGCCCATCGTGCGTGCAGTCCCCCAAGTGTGGCAACCTGAACGAACCGCTTTCGAAGAGCGGCGCCGAAGCACTGCTCCAGGCGCTGCTTGCCACCGAGGTGAACCCATGATTCTCGACGCAGTGGAAGCCCGCCTGCTCGGGTCACTGATCGAAAAAGAGATGACCACTCCCGAGTACTACCCGCTCACGGTCAAAGCCTTGGCGGCAGCCTGCAATCAACTGACCAACCGTGAGCCGGTCTCCAACTACCAGGAGGACGCCGTCGAGGCGGCTCTCCGAACGCTCGAGCAGAAGGGGTTGGTCGGGTTCAGCCGTCAGAGCGGGGGACGCACTCTCAGATGGCTTCACCGCAGCGGACCGGCCTTCTCGATCGACGAGCAGCAACAGGCCATCATGGCGCTGCTCTTACTACGCGGACCGCAGACGGCCGGAGAGCTCAAGGGACGCCTCGATCGCTATCGGGCCTTCCCCAGGCTCGAGGAGGTCGACGACGTTCTGGCCGGTCTCATCCACCGAGATGAGCCGCTGGTGGAACAACGGCAGCGAGAACCGGGCCAGAAAGAACGACGCTTCGCCACGCTGGTGATGGCCACGGGCACGGGCACGGCAGAGACTGCCCAGGTCACCGACGTGTGGGCCGAGATCGCCCTGATTCACCAGCGCATCGATCGCATCATGGACGCCATTGGCATCCCGGAGGACGATTGGCGGGCGGGTCCGACACCTCAATGAGGCTGTTTTACGACGCCTGGTACCGGTTCGGGAGCCCACCCTGGGCTGGCGCCCCCAGGGCTGAGCTCATCGAGTTGGTCGGCAACGGGACCCTGCCGCCCGGTCGTGCCATCGACCTCGGGTGCGGGGAAGGCGACAACGCGATCTTTCTCGCCCAGCACGGATTCAGTGTGACGGCGATCGACTTCGCCCCGTCGGCGATCGCCAAGGCCAGGCGTAAGGCGGCCGAGGCAGGGGTCGAGGTCGAGTTCCTAGTCGACAACCTCACCGACCTGCAACAAGTCCAGGGCCAGTTCGACCTCTTGGTCGACTACGGCACGCTCGACGACCTCGGTTATGCGGACCGAGACGCCTACGTTCGCGAGGTTGTGCCCCTCGCCCGCCCCGCAAGCCGATTCCTGCTGTGGTGTTTCGAGTGGGAGCTCAGGCGTTGGGAAAGGGTTCTGACGAGCCTTCTACCCGCAGGGAAGCTCGCCTTGGCGCCCGGAGAGGCAGAGCGACTGTTCCGCCCTCACTACGTGGTCGAGCGAGTAGCGGGAGAGAACGGGCTTTCGACCTGGCCCCGGGGTTGGGCCGCCTATCTCATGACCCGTTTGGGAGTGTCCGACGCTCGGACATCGCTGCACTAGGCCCCGGTAGTGTCTCAACCGTGGTGATAACCGGCCGGCGGTTCGCGCGGCGAGTCGTGCGGGGAATCCAGTGGCGGTTCTTCCCATCGCCCCCGCCGGGCAAGAGCTTCCCCACCGAGATCCTCCGCCGGTACCAAGTCAGCTCCGCCGACGAGGTCACGGATACCACCGTGCGAATGTGGATCGATTTCGCCCTGTCGAGCATCACTCGGGGCGAGCACGTTGTTGCCGCCTTGGGGGGTGGACGGGCATTCCTCGGAAAACGGGTTCTCGATGTCGGCTGCGCCTACGGCGGGTTC
>CAYUKI010000156.1:0-5625 GCA_964445235.1 uncultured Acidimicrobiia bacterium
CGACCTCGGCCGTTTAGGGTTCCTGGGAGTGATCGACTTCGTATTGGGCGCGTCACTCGCCGCCGGCGCCGTTCGTGGGTGGCGGCGGGGTCTGGTTCGCGAGGTGATGGACCTGGTGGGCCTCGCGTTGGGGGTGGTGGTGGCGTTTCGGCTCTCCCGCCCGGCCGGCGACTACCTACACACGACCTACGGACTGAGCCCGGAAACTGCCCGGGTGGTGGCGGCGGTCGGGCTGTTCGTGGCGGTGGGGTTGGCCGCCGGAATCGTCGCTCATTTTCTCACCAGGGTCATGTCTATCCCCGGGTTATCGCTTGCCAATAGGTTGGGGGGGGCCGGTATGGCGGTCCTGTGGACGGTGTTTCTTGTTTTGGTGGTCGCCTCGGTGGCGCGGGCGCTGCCCTTGTCGGGCCCTCTCGACGACGCCATGGCTCGTTCGCGCGTTCTCTCGGCCATCGCCGCCCCCGACGCTCTGCCCCAGGTCACGTTTCAACGCCTAGCCGGCGATCGGGTCCTCGATTCGGTCCTCGCTCTGGAAGACCTCTTCAACCAACGGCGCCTGGTGGTAGGGGGCGAAGACTCCGTCTCTATCGAACCGGCAGAGCCCGACGACCTGGCGCCGTCTGCAGAGGACGCTCGACTCCTTTTGGATCTGATCAACAGCGAGCGGGTCTCGGTGGGGCTCGATCCGCTCGCCTGGTCGGATGGGTTGGCGGTTGTTGCCGCCGCCCACGCCGACGACATGTACCGGCACGGGTTCATCGCCCACCGATCTCCGTCGACCGGAACGGTGAACGAGCGGGTTGAGTCGGCAGGAATTCCGGTCAACACTGTGGCCGAGAACCTCGCCCTGGCTGCTTCGGGTCGGGCCGTACATGCCGGCTTGATGGAGAGCCAGGGTCATCGTTCCAACCTCCTCGGCGGGAGCCTCGACCGGGTGGGAATCGCCGCGCTGCAGGGACCGCTCGGTCTGATGGTCGTGGAGATCTTCGCCGGCTAAGCCGTCCGACCATGACCTGAGGATCATTACCGGTCGCCGGTTGGCACCAACGGTCTCACAGCTCCGCGACGAACTACCGCGGCGATGGCGGCGAAGACCAGCGCCACCCCAACACCTTGTACGGCCGACAAGCGCTCGGCGAAGAAGATCGCTCCCCAGACGAACGTCATCGCCGGTTGGAGCAGGATGACGAACGACGTCTGCAACCCCGGCAATCGGGGCAAGGCCCAACCGATCATCTGCCAGGCGAGCACTTGGCACACGATGGCCATCAGCACCAGCCACCCGTGGGCCGGCCATTCCCACTGGAAGTCGAGCGGCAAGAACGCGCCGAATACGCCCGAACCGATGGTCGCACCCACGCTGGCGTCCAACAGAGGCCCGGCAGCCGGCGCCAGCTCTTTATTGGATTGCCGCCACAAGATCAGGAACGCGGCATAGAAGAGGGCCGACAGCAATGCCAGCCACGTGCCGAGCACCGGCTGGTCTCCGTAGGTGTCGGTTCGGCCTACCCCGGTCACCAACGTCAGGCCCACCGCCACAACCGGTAGCGCGGTCAGGGCCGTGTTGGAGGGGCGTTCTCTCCACATCAGCCAACCGACCAGCCCGATCAGCAATACTTGACTGTTGGCGATGAGGGTGGCAAGCCCCGCTCCCACCGCGGCGATGGCGGCATGGAATGCGACCAGATCCGCCGAGAAGAACAAGCCGGCCCCACCCGCCAAGAGCCGCGAATACGGGCTACGCCGATCCCGGTGACGGTCCGACCACCACCAGACCACCAACACCGGAATGGCGTACGCGGTTCGGTAGAACGCCGCCGTCACCGGCGTGACCGAAGCCGCCCGAACGAAGATGCCCGAGAACGAGAGCGTCAACGCTCCGGCGATCGCAACATAGAGAACCGTCGGGCTGGTCAAGGCGGGCCCGCCGTCCTACGCAACGAGACCGCTAGGCCGTGGCCCGAGCGGCGTCGGCGAGCTCTCGGAACGAGATCTTGATCGAGTCCTTGAAGGCCTCGATGTCGGGAAGGGCATCCCAGTCGGCGTGAATGCCCCAGAACAGCTTTCCGTCGTAGGAGAAGAGGGCGATGCCTACCCCGTGCTGGGCCCACAACGGGACGATCGGGTATTGCTCGGTCATCCGGGCGCCGAGCAGGTAGAGGGGGAATTGCGGACCCGGCACGTTGGTGACCGTCATGTTGAAGGGCCGCGCCGCCGCCGACGCCAGCCGCGTCGCCAGTGAGACGAGCGTGGCTGGTCCCCCGGTGGCCACTTGGACGAGGGTGGTGGCTCCGAGAGCCTGACCGCTCTTCTTCAGGTGAAGCGTCTCATCTTGGATCCTTTTCAGACGACCCACCGGATCGGCTTCACTGACCGGAAGCTGGACCAGCCACATTGCCACCTGATTGCCCAAGTCGCCCGCCTGGTCCTGGGTCCGGACGCTCACCGGTGCCATGACTCGGAACTCGAGCGTGTCGACGTCGAAGTCGCGGTGTTCGGCGAGGAAATGCCTTATCGCTCCGGCCACCGTGGCGAGCACCACGTCGTTGACCGATCCCCCGAGTGCGTTCTTCACCGATTTCACCCCCGCCAAATCCTGGCTGAACCAGTCGAAACGGCGGTTGGGTCCGATCTCGGTGTTGAGCGGAGTCTTGGGGGCGGTGGTCAGCCAGCCGGAGCGGAGCGAGTTGGCGGCCGCCCCGATCTTCTTGACGGTGTCATGAGTGACCAGCTTGCCCGAGGCGACCATCTGCCGAACGTGGGTCATCGTGTCGATCGCCTTCCGGGTCCCCTTGGCTGCCTCCGCCACAAAGAGCTGGGTGGCGGTGGGGGCCGGTCGAGGGGTCCAGGGGGGGGAGGTCTCCACCTCCATGATGGGCGCCAGGTTGAGAAGAATGGCCATCAAGTCGACGGAGGCGATTCCATCGATCATGCAGTGATGGACCTTGCCGATCATGGCGAATCGGTCACCTTCTAGACCCTCGACGAGCCACAACTCCCACAGGGGTTTGGCCCGGTCGAGCTGTTGGGACACGATCCGGCCGGCCAGCTTCTTGAGCTGTTCATCGGACCCCGGCTTGGGCAGGCTGGTGTGTCGGACGTGATAATCGAAGTTGAACTGCTCGTCGTCGATCCAGACCGGACTTCCCTCGAAGGGGACGAAGGAAAGCCGCTGGCGGTAGCGGGGGATGTAGGCGAGCTTGGAGGCGACATGTGCCCGGATGAGGTCGACGTCGATGCCGCCTTCGGGCTCCATCAGCGGGCCGGCATCGAAGATCGTCACGCCGGCGACGTGCATGTGGGCGGAACGCGACTCGAGAGCGAGGAACGAGGCATCCAGCGAGGACAACTTTTCGTAGAAGGGCTCCGCCATTCCCGAAGGATAGGCGCCGATTCCCATCGGCTGGCCCCACAGGCGAGCTTGGGGCGGCCCGACCGGGCAGGGTAACTTGGGAAGCCATTGGAGCCGGCCACACCTCTTCGGGTTCCTGCCGGTCTGACCTGGTTGTCGGCGACCGAGGCCGGTCGCGCCTGGCTCGCCTCGTTGCCGGCTCTGGTCGAGGCAGCCGCGGGGCGCTGGTCGTTGCAGATTGGTGAGGTCTTCGACGATTCCTACGTGTCGTTGGTGGTGGCGGTCCGAGCACCGGAGGGACCCGCGGTGCTCAAGCTCCAATGGCCTCATCGAGAGTCCGAGCACGAGGCCGCCGCCTTGGAGCGCTGGGACGGCGATGGGGCGATCAGGCTCCTTGCCCATCACCTTCCCGAAGGCGCCCTCCTCGTGGAATGCTGTTACCCCGGAACCCATCTGTCGGCTATCGACCCTGACCAAGCCCTCGGCGTCCTGATCGAGTTGCTTCCCAGACTGTGGAAGGCGGTCGGAGCCCCGTTTCGATCGCTCGAGGAGGAGGCGCTCGGCTGGTCGAACGGTCTCCTTGAAACCTGGGAACGGGCAGGCCAGCCCTTCGAACGCCGGTTGTTCGACGCGGCCGTCGAGACGATCCATTCGTTGCTGGCCGGCCAGCACGAGCAGGTGCTGCTGCATCAGGATTTGCACGGCGAAAACGTTCTCCGGGCAGAGCGGGAGCCCTGGCTGGCTATCGATCCCAAGCCGTTGGCGGGGGAGCGAGCGTTCTCTCCGGCTCCGATAATTCGATCCCACGAATTCGGCCACGACCGTAGCCAGGTGCTGGAGAGGCTCGATCGCCTGAGCGCAGAGTTAGGCCTTGATCGCCAAAGGGTCGCCGGTTGGGCGTTCGCCCAAACCGTGGCGTGGGCCATTGAAGACGATGAGGTACTCCCTCGCCATGTGGAAACGGCGCGCTGGCTGCTCGAGGCGTTGTGAAACCTCACACCCGATTGGGCGACGGAGGAGATTCGGGTGGCCCCGAATCCCCCCCCCAAACCCCGTTCTGGCGCGCCAACTACGACCTATAGGTCGGATTTGGCGCGCCAGAACATCCGGGGAGGGTCTTGAGGCGAGCGCCCGGCGATCAGATCAGATCGGGCGACAGGGTGATCCGGGTGGGATCGATCATGCCCTCGGCCTCGGCGCAAAAGGTATCGGTGTCTGTGATGCGATACCCGGCCGCCAGAAGGAGCGGCAGGGCTGGATGGGGCGCCGGCACGGTCAACCAGGTAACGGGCGAGAGGCCAGTGGCGGCGGATGCGGCGGCGAGCACCACCGAGTCGGCATCGGCCGGCTGCAGAGAAGCCGTGGCCACGACCGCCGCCGCCTCCGGTGAACGGAGGCTGTCAGGCGTGGCTGGTGTGACAACCGCGTAACCCAGAGGGTTTCCGTTCCTGACGACGGCCAGATGCCGTGCCCCTATGTCATTTGTCCACCACGAGCGGTCAACCTGCCGATGCGACCATCCGACCGCTTCATCAACGGCACTGACCAGGGGTGCGGTTGGATCGATCTGCTCGACCGTGGCAACCGCGGACGGTTCGACGTCTGTGCCCTTGAGGTAGAGGTTGGGCCACCGCGGGACCATTCGGTGTTTGACATACAGGGGGACGGCGCGATGATCGGTCGAGGCCAGCGTCATCCGGGGCAAATGGCCGGAGAGCAGTGCATCAAGGAGCCGGCCGCCGACCCCCTTCGACTGGATGTCCGGATGGACGAAGAGGTCGGCGAGGGCGAGCGAGTTCGACCGGCGGATCGCCCCGGCAAACCCGATCACCCGCCCGGCCTGTTTGGCCACCACCACCTCTCCTGTTTCGACCAGGTGCTCATACCACCGCAGTCGGCGGAGCGGCGGCGCCGCCGGATCCCCACCCCACTCGGCGGCGTACCAGACCTCGTGGATCTGCTCGAGGTCGTCGATGGCAGCTGGTCGGACGTGGAGTGGCAATGGCAATGTCGGCTCGATTGATCGGGACTGGCGGCTGATGGTACGAAGTAGCGCCGCCTGCCGTGCGGAGGTTTCTTGTCACACGCCCCTGATACGTTTTCCCTATGGAGTCGAATCTCTGGGAGTCGAAGCTGGGACAGTGGTCGATCGACCGCCTGGAACAAGAGCTGGTCCGCGTCGAGTCGGAGATCAGCGAGCGGCGTAGAGCCCAGATGGTGCTCCTCTCCGAGTTGGACCACCGCCAGGTGGCCACCGGGGATGGGTGCCGTTC
>CAYUKI010000157.1:0-5594 GCA_964445235.1 uncultured Acidimicrobiia bacterium
CGCTGATCGGCACAGTGGCGGCGGTGGCGGGGCTGGCGGCGGTCACCGTCCGGCCCTGGGTCTCTCAGGAAATGGACCGACGGGGGCGCAGGCCGCTGATCCTGGCGGCCGGCGCCATCCGGCTCGTGGTGGCCCCGCTCTACCTGACCATCGATTCCATGGACGCTTGGACGTTCGTGGTCCGGTCCGCCTACATCGTGGCGGTGGCGGTTTCCTTCACTGGGATCTTTACCTATGCCGGCGACGTCGCTCCCCCCATGCGCCGTACCCAGGCTCTAGCGCTGTTCGGCCTGTCGGGCATGATCCCCGGAATGTTCGGCGCCGCTCTCGGGGACCTGATCATCGACCGGGCCGGATTCTCCACGCTGTTCATGGTGGTGGTGGGCCTCGACGCCATGACGTTGCTCGCCGCCACCCGCTTGGACCCCGCAGTGGGCCGTTCCGCCGCCCACGAACAGGTGGGGTTCCGCCGGGTGATAACCGTCCGAGCCTTGGTGCCGGTCTGGGTGATGATCGGAGTTTTCGGGGCCGTCTTCGGATCGATTCAGACCTTCCTCCGCACGTTCGTCGACACCACTCAAATAGGGTCGGTCGGCCTGTTCTTCTTCGCCTACTCCACCACCGCCGTCGTGCTCCGCTTGAGTCTGTCGCATCTGCCCGATCGGGTCGGGTATCGACGGGTGCTCTACCCGGCGATCGCATTCCAGGCTCTCGGAATGGTCATGCTGGCGACCACCGACCGCCTGGTCGATCTGGTGTTGGGTGGCATCCTGGCTGGTACCGGCCATGCCTTCATGTTTCCGATCCTCTCCCGGCTCGTGGTCGAGAGGGCACCCGCCGCGGACCGGGGCTCGGCGATGGGTTTCTTCACCGCATTGTTTGACATCGCCATACTCGTCGGAGGGCCGGTCCTCGGAGTCGTGATCGAGAATTTCGGCTATCCGGCGATGTTCTTCATCCTGGCGGGTCTGGTGACCGTGGGCGCCTTCGGCTTCCATCGCCTCGACCCCCGCCCCACCGACGACATCATCGCTCGCCAATCCGCCTGAACGGTGACATCCCGTTAGGGTCTGCCTGATGCCCGGACAGCTCACCGCGGCTCTCAATCTCTTCCTGAGATGATCCGAGTCAGATCGCTCGCCGCCGTTCTGATCCTGGGCCTCCTGGGCCTTCTGGCATCAGTGCCCGCCCAAGGGCAGCCGCCGCCCGGAGGCACGTTCATCGACGACGACGGCAACATTCACGAACCAGCAATCGAAGCCATCGCTGCGGCCGCCATCACGAATGGCTGCAACCCACCTCTTCGCACTCGTTTCTGTCCATATCGCCCCGTCAGGAGAGGCGAGGCGGCGACTTTCGTAGTGCGAGCCCTGGGCGCCGAGCTCACAGCCGCCCCCGCCAGCGGTCGATTTCCCGACGTCTCCGCCTCCGCTTACTACGCCGCGCCGATCGAGCATCTCGCCGCCGCCGGCGTGTTGACCGGGTACCTGGATGGAACCTTCCGACCCGAGGCCACCTTGACCCGAGCGGAGATGGGGGCCGTCTTGGTGCGCGCCCTCCAAGCAGGCCCGCCCCAGTCCACCGCCGGGTTCGTGGACGTTCCAGCTCAGGCCTGGTTCGCCGGCCACGTCGATCGGCTCGCCGAGCTGGGGGTCACCAGGGGTTGCGGAGCGAAGGCCTTCTGCCCCGATGCCCCCGTCAGCCGCGCCGAGATGGCGACGTTCCTCACTCGGGCATTTCACCTCACCGCCGTCCCAACCGTCGCGCGCCTGGCGCCCCTCACCGGCCTCCCCATCGCCGACCCGGCCACCTTTCCGCGCCGAGGGATCGCCGTGAAGATCGACAACCACCGTGGCGCCCGACCGCAGACCGGGATGGCCGATGCCGAGGTCGTCTTCGAGACCCTTGTGGAGGACGAACTCACCCGTTGGATGGCCCTGTACCACCTGACCGATCCCTCCAAGGTCGGACCAATCAGGTCGGCGCGGCCCACCGACACCGGGTTGCTCCTGCCGTTGGGTGCGACCCTGGCGGTCAGCGGTGGACAGCCTTGGATCCTCGACCAGATGGAAGTATCGGGGGTACCGATCATACGGGCAACCCGCTCCCCCACCGGGTTCCGGCGGATTGCCGAGCGAACGGCGCCCCACAATCTCTATGGGGACGTTGCGGCTCTTCGACTAGCCGGTGCCGGATGGAGCGACGAACCGCCACCTCCTCTCTGGATGTTCGGTCCCCTCCCTGCTTCCTCAACCCTGGCCTCGCGGTTGACACTGCACTGGTCTGATCCCCTGGCGGTCATCTGGGAGTGGACGGGCATTGGATATCGGCGAGTCGTCGATGGTTTCGTGGAGAACGAGCTCACGGCCCATGGCCGGCTGAATCCCATCGTCACAGACGTCGTCATTGTGCTCGTCGGCGAGGTCCACACGGTATCGCCCCCCCCCGGCACGGTCGGGCGACCGGTCCCCGCCATCGAGACGGTCGGTTCGGGTCAGGCGATGGTGATGGCCGGAGGTCGGTTGGTGCTCGGTGGGTGGCGTCGGGACCGTCTCACCGACCCTTTCCTCCTCAAAACCACCACTGGAGAACCGCTGGCGGTGCCGCCGGGCCGGGCCTGGATCTCGGTGTTTCCGTCGAATCGTCCCATCTGGTCGCATTCCTGACTGGGACCTTCGTCCCGGCGCAAGTGCTATTCGCCCTTGGCCCCTCATGCAGACGGAAGCCGATAATGCAGCTCGGTGAACCCCGCAGCCGTCACCCGATTCTTTGCCGTGCTCGCCCTGGTGGCGGTGGCCGGGGCGGTGGTTCTGCTGGTCGGCGGCAGGAGGATTCGCCAGCTGGTGGCGCCCTTGGCCGTCCCGCTGGCATTACTGGTAACAGCGACCTGCACGGCGGGCAGTCTCTACTACTCCGAGATCGTCGGGCTCGTGCCCTGCAAGCTCTGTTGGTACCAACGCATTGCCATGTATCCGCTGGTGGTATTGCTCCTCGTGGGTCTCGTCAAGAGGGAACGGGCCGTTTGGTCTTTCGTGCTGCCCCTCGCCATTATCGGCCTGGGTATCTCCACATACCACTGGGGAATACAACTCTTCCCGTCCTTAGATGTTGGAGCCTGTGTGCTCGACAACCCCTGCACTGCCCGGGATGTCTGGGAGTTCGGATTCATCTCCATCGCCAGCATGGCGTTGGCCGGCTTCCTCGCCGTGATCAGTCTCGCCAGGGCGAGCCGTGACTAGACGGTGGTGGGTTTTCCTGGGTATCGCCGCCGTGGTGGCGTTGGCCGCCCTAATCGCTCTGTCAACCGTCGGCGATCCCTCACCCGAGTCCGGCGGCGTGGCGATCGTAGGTGGTGTCCTACCCCTTCTGGCCGCGGGCGACGTCGATGCCGCCGTAGGCCAGCCAGCCCCCCAACTGTCGGGGGTCGATTTCAATGGCAACGCCGTGGTGGCCCCCCGCACCGGCGCGGCAACATTGTTGTTGTTCCTCGCCCATTGGTGTCCGCACTGCCAGGTAGAGGTCCCGGTTCTGAGCGAGTGGCACGATGGCGGCGGCACCCTCCCCGGGGTGGAGATCATGAGCGTGGCGACCAGCACCGACCCGGCCCGACCCAACTACCCCCCCGACGATTGGCTGGCACGAGAGGGCTGGGCCTATCCGGTTCTAGTCGACGATGGCGGGTTCTCGGCCGCCCACGCCTACGGCCTCACCGCCTTCCCCTTCTGGGTGCTGGTCGATGGCGGCGGCATTGTGCTTTGGCGGGGGACGGGTGAATTGTCACCGGCCGATCTCGAAGCCCTGGTCGGCGCCTTCAACCCTTGAGGCAGGACCACCCCATACCGCCCATAGGGTTCGATCCCCCGGTGGGGTCCATCGCCCCTGGTCGGGTGCTCGGTTGAGCCGGAGAATAAGATCGAAAGGAGGAACGGTGAGGCCATTCATTGTGGATTTCGAGGATGCGGCCAAAGACAACGACGCGTTCCGCCGAGTCCTAGCGACATCCGAGCACGCCCAGATCACGGCCATGACCATCGGGGAAGAGGACGAGATGGGCCTGACAACGTTGTTCGCCGACCAGATCGTCTTTGTCATCAAGGGTGATGCCGAGATCATCGCCGGTGACCTGCACGAGGAGGTCGCCAAGGATGCACTGGTGGTCGTGCCGGCCGGCGTCCCGAGCAACATTCGTAACATCGGCGACAAGGCTCTGCGTCTGATCAACGTGGTAGTACCCCCGATTTATGAGGCGGGCGCCGTCCACTTCAGCAAGGAGGATGCTGCTCAGCCGGAGGTGGTTGGTTAGCGGGGGTTGCGCCGCCCGTGCCGGCGACCCAGGAAGTAGGAGGCGAAGGCCACCAGCACAGTGGCACTAAGGGCCGAACCGGCGGCGGCCGCCCGCTTGGCCTGCCGTGCGAATATGACCACCGGCCAGCCTCTCTCGTGGGCGATCCTTTCCAACTCCCCGTCGGGGTTGACGGTCACCGGATGACCAACCGCCTGGAGCATGGGGAGATCCGAGATCGAGTCGGTGTAGGCGTAGCACTGGGAGAGGTCGTAGGCGCGCTCGGAGGCCAAGTCCCTGATCGCCGCCGCCTTGCCCGGACCGTACACAAACGGACCCTCGAGCTCGTCGGTTAGGCGGCCGTCCACCACCTTGCCCCGGGTCCCGACGGCGCCCGTCATCGCCAACGCCGACGCCAGCGGTTCAATGATTGCCTGCGGCGAGGCAGAAACGATCCACGTATCTCTCTCGGCTGCTCGGTGCATGTCGACCAACCGCGATGACTCCGGGCGGACGGCGTCCACCAGCGTGGGAAGCATCGCTCGAGCTACTCCGTCCAGGTCGACCACTGCGACTCCTGCCACCTTGCCGAGGAGTTGCGTCCTGAGCTGATCGGACCGGCCCTTGCCGGTGTCCCCCGCCAGCTTGAAGGCCAACGCCGACACCGCCCAGCGGGCCATCTCCTGATTCGATACCAAACCTGCTCGCCATGCCTCCATGGCAAATGGGAACAGCGAAGCCCCCGAGATGAGGGTCCGATCGAGATCGAAGAAAGCGGCGGCTGCCACGACGGTCAAGCTATCAGCGTCTATCTCGGCGTCCATGTTGAAGCCTGCTTGACAAAACGGCGCGGGCTCGGTCAGTTCGGCGGCGGCCGCCCGGACCTATTGATCTCGGACCTGTCTGGCCTCGTAAAGACGACCTGACCGTCGCGCACCTCGACTCCGAAGCCGCCCTCATGCACCAACCGGTGATGGCGCCGGCACAAGAGGATCAAGTTGGCAAGCTTGGTCTCGCCACCGTCGATCCAATGACGGAGGTGATGGCCATCACACCAGGCCGCGGGCCGGTCACAGGCCGGGAATTGGCAGTGGCGGTCCCTCACGATCAACGCTCGTCTGATAGAAGGGGGAATGGTCCGGGTTCGCCTTCCCACATCGAGAGGCTCTGACGGCCCATCGACGACGACTCGGGCGATGCCAGCGTCACAGACGAACCGTCGAGCAAGCTCGGAGTTGACCGTGCCGCTCTGGTCGAGCTCACAGACCTTGCCGATCCGGCGCTCCAGCGTGTCGAGGTCGACGACCAGGCT
>CAYUKI010000158.1:0-5584 GCA_964445235.1 uncultured Acidimicrobiia bacterium
TCACCACCGCAGCCGGGACGATCCCCCCCGCCAAGGTGCTAGTGGTGGGTGCGGGGGTGGCTGGGCTCCAAGCCATCGCCACCGCCCGCCGCTTGGGAGCGGTGGTCACCGGCTATGACACCCGCGCCGCCGCCAAGGAACAGGTGCTGAGCTTGGGAGCGAAATTCGTCGACATCGAACTGGGAACCGCCGACACCGAAGGGACCGGCGGCTACGCCAAGGCGCTCGGCGAGGACGCGCTGGCCATCCAACGCGAGGCGCTTGGCAACGCGGTGGCTGACGCCGACGCAGTAGTGACCACCGCCTTGGTTCCCGGACAGCCGGCCCCTCGCCTCATCTCCGAGGATTCCGTGAAGAGAATGCGTCCAGGCTCGGTGATCGTTGACCTGGCCGCCGAACGGGGGGGCAACTGTGAGCTGACCGTGCCAGGCCAGACGGTCGTGAGCCACGGCGTGAGCATCATCGGGCCGGTCAACCTGGCCTCTCAGCTTCCCGCCCACGCTTCGCAGATGTACTCGAGGAACGTGGCGGCCCTATTGGGCGAGCTAATCGTGGAAGGCCGGTTGGTGGTGGATCTCTACAACGAGGTCGTCAGTGCCGCCCTGGTCACCTATAACGGAGAGGTCAGGGATCGGTCATGACCGACATCATCCAGGTTTACGTGTTCGTGCTGGCCGCTTTCGTCGGCTACCAGGTGATCACACGGGTTCCACCTCTGCTGCACACGCCGCTCATGTCGGCCACCAACGCCATCTCGGGCATCTCCCTGGTGGGGTCGTTGGTGGTGGCCGGGTCCGATCACGGCTTCTTGGCGTCCGTGCTGGGCTTGATCGCCGTCACTTGCGCGATGACCAATGTCGTAGGCGGGTTTCTCATCACGGATCGCATGCTGAAGATGTTCAAGCACGCCCAACCGGAGCGCCCGGCGGAGAAGAATTGACCAGAGACCTCGTTATCGAGCTCACCTACCTGGCTGCCTCGATCCTGTTCATGCTGGGCTTGCGCAGCCTCACCAAACCCGATCGAGCCCGGCGGGGGATGAATCAAGCGGCGCTGGGGATGCTGTTGGCCATCGTCGGCACCCTTGTCAAGGAAGAGATCGTCCGCTACGACTGGATCATCGTCGGGTTGATCCTCGGCTCGATCATCGGCTACCCCCTTGGAATGTTCGTCCCGATGACGGCGATGCCGCAACGAATCGCCTTCTCCCACATGTTCGGAGCCCTAGCCGCATCGTTCGTGGGCATCGCCGAGTACACGACGGCACTGCGGCTGGGGGAGGAGATCACCTCGGCTCGGATGACTGCCCTCGGGTTCGAAGTGTTGTTCGGTTCCTTGACCGTTACAGGCTCGTTCATGGCGTTCGGAAAGTTGGCCGAGTTCATCACCGGCCGGCCGGTCACCTACCGGGGGCAGAACGCCGCGAATGCCGTCCTGTTCGCGGTCACCATCGGGCTGTTGATATACCTGATCGCCCGGCCAGTCAACCAGACCGCATTCTTCGTGATGGTGGCCCTGGCGTTCCTGATAGGGGTGTTTCTGGTGCTACCGATCGGCGGGGCCGACATGCCTGTTGTGATCTCGCTCCTCAACTCCTACGCAGGGCTGGCGGCTGCGGCCACGGGTTTCGCCATCGGCAACAACGTGCTCATCATCGCCGGCGCCCTCGACGGGGCGTCGGGGTTTCTGCTCTCGATCATCATGTCGAAAGCGATGAATCGCTCGTTTGGCAACATCTTGTTCGGGGCGTTCGGTTCCAAGATCACCGCCACCGGCAAATCCGCCGAAGGCCTTGTTGTCAACGAGGTGTCGGTCGAGGACGCTGCGCTGCGCCTCGCCTACGCCCGCAACGTCGTCATGGTGCCCGGGTACGGGATGGCCGTGGCCCAGGCCCAGCATCAGGTCCGCGAGGTTGCCGAGCTCATCGAGAAGAACGGCGGAGAGGTCCGCTACGCCATACATCCGGTGGCGGGTCGGATGCCAGGGCACATGAACGTCCTCTTGGCCGAAGCGAACGTGCCCTACGACAACCTCATCGGGCTGGAGGAGATCAACCCTCAGTTCCCGGTTGCGGACGTGGTGCTCGTGATCGGTGCCAACGACGTCGTCAACCCGGCTGCCCGCAACGACCCCCAGAGCCCGATCTACGGGATGCCGATCCTCGACGCCGACAAGGCCCAGAGCGTGATCGTCTTGAAGCGGTCGATGAACCCCGGGTTTGCCGGCATCGAGAACGAACTGTTCTATCGACCCAACACGTCGATGCTGTTCGGCGACGCCAAGACCTCCCTCACCCGCCTGGCCGCCGAAATGAAGAACCTCTAGCCGTCGCTCTCCGCGGTCACCCGGCCACTGAAATGCGAACCGGCGGTCGTACGCGCCGAGGGGTGACGCGGATTGTCGGAAGTACGGCTTCATCGATGACGAAGAGGGCAAGTGGAACGACTGCGTAAACGCGATCGGCGAGGAGGTACGAACCGGCCGGTAGGCGGCCGAGCGACTAACCGCGGGTCTCCCCTATGCGTGATCGTCCACTCCGTGCTCGAGCTGGCGGTCGTACTCAGCCTGGTCGTAGTGGCCCTGCGACTCGGCGATGAGCCCGTCGTCGCCGATCGTCCACTCCTCGAACCCGCTGATCCGAACGCGGTTTCCCGTCCCGCCCGGCCCGGTGTTGGTTCCGACGAGGGTCCAGTGGTACTCGATGCCGCCGTCTTGAACGACGAGGTCGTCCATGAGCAGCCGCATGTCCGGAAGTGCGCTCATGAACGACCGCGCCGCCTCCGTGATGGCGGCTCGCCCCGCTGACGGCGTACCTCCGTTGATCGTGAGGGAGCCCTCGGGCGCGTAGTGCTCGGCGACGCTCGGCGGGTCCTGACTGCACCAGGCTTCCGTGTAGCGCCGAGCGAAGTCGAGCAGTTGGTCTGGGTCAGGCGTCATCGGCTACTCCTCTGGTTGCGGCTCGGGCCGGAGCCGCGGCACCCTACTCCTTCGACGGCGAACGAATCACGGTGCGTCCCAGCCACGGGCGTTACGACTCACTGGCGGCGACAGCCGTTCCCGGAGCCTGAGCGCGGCTCGCGCGCCCTGCCGTATGACAGAATGCGTCCGTGGCGACGTTCATCGTCGTGAGCCACCGCTCCGGCCCTCAGTGGGACCCGTCGCGGCCGCTGGAGGAGCAGTCCGACTGGCCCGCGCACGCGTCCTTCATGGACGGGCTCGTGGACGCGGGCTTCGTCGTCCTGGGCGGGCCGCTCGCCGACGAGCACCGCGTGGTGCTCGTCGTCGAGACCGAATCGGAGGACGCCGTCCGCGCCGCGCTCGCGCGCGATCCGTGGAGCGAGACCCATCTCCGGGTCGATACGATCGACCCATGGACGATCCGGCTCGACGGACGGCGCGCCTAGCCGAGGCCCGCGCGAGGCAGGTCCTCCCGGTGCGTTTGCTAGCGCCGGGGCGGATCCGGGGAGGTTCTCCTGCCCCCGAGCGTGCTGGAATGTTCCCCGATCGCTCGTTGTGAGAACGGCGCCAGATAGCTGATAGACGCGCCTCCGGCGACGCAGGCGGTGGCGGCCTCTTGGGGTGGAGCTGAGGCGGGTGCCCGGTTGGGACGGTGAGAGGGCCGTCCCCTAATCTCGCCTACCGCATGAGGTGGTCCGCCCAGACCCTGGCCCGAGCCCACGACATCATCGCGACCTATCCCCAGAAGCGTTCGGCGGTCATGCCCCTGCTCTACCTCGCGATGGTCGAGGACAGCTATCTCACCGAGGAGGGGATGCGCCAGGTGGCCGAACTGGTGGGCATCACGCCCGCCCAGGTACAGGCGGTCGCCTCCTTCTACACCATGTACAAGCGCGAGCCGGTCGGCCGGTACTTGATCAGCGTTTGCACGTCCATCTCCTGTTTCCTCCTCGGGTCCGACGAACTGCTCGCCGCCGTGGAGGAGGAGACCGGCGTTCCCGATGGGGAGACCGCCGCCGACGGGTTGATCTCGGTCGAACATGTCGAGTGCATCGGTGCTTGCGGCGGCGCCCCGGCCCTGCAAGTCAACTACGAGTTCGTCGAAGGCGTGACACCCGACAAAGCCCGGTCGCTGTGTCGTTGGCTGGCTGAGGCGAGGCCCGAGACGATCAAATCCGACGAGTTGCAGGCCCTTTTCGGCGGGAGCGTGAGCTTCGATTGGGCGATCAAGGAGGAGGGCGGGGCGGCTCGGCCGATACCGGCCTTCCAGCCGTTGGGGACGGTGGCGGAATGACGGTGGCGGCCGCCGGTATCGGTCTCGCGGCCAGACCACTGGTCGTTACGAGACGGATGACCGAGCACCCTGCCGATAGCCACACCGTTGCCCGATACGAGGCGACCGGCGGCTACCTCCAGGCGCGACGAGCCGTGGCGATGACCCGGACCGACTTGGTCGAGTTGGTCAAGGCCTCCGGTCTGCTCGGCCGAGGAGGGGCCGCCTTCTCGGCCGGCATGAAGTGGAGCTTCCTTGCCCCCCCCCGGCCCTCCTACCTGGTAGTCAATGCCGACGAGTCCGAACCCGGCACCTTCAAGGACCGCCAGCTCCTCGAACGCGACCCTCACCAGGTCGTGGAGGGGATGATCATCACCGCCCTCGCCAATGAGGTCCATGAGGCCTTTGTCTACGTGCGCGGCGAATACCCCAAACCGGCTCGCCGACTCCAACAGGCGGTAGAAGAGGCGTACTCGCATGGTTATCTCGGCAAGGGGATCTTTGGATCGGCCTTCGACCTCGAGGTGGTCGTCCACCTGGGGGCGGGCGCCTATATATGCGGAGAGGAGACCGCCCTTATCAACTCCCTCGAGGGGCTGCGGGGCGAACCGCGGCTCAAGCCTCCCTATTTCCCGGCTGCCAAGGGTCTCTACATGCAGCCCACCATCGTCAACAACGTCGAGACCATCGCCAATCTCCCTCATATCCTCGAGATGGGGGTGGAGGCCTACAAAGCACTCGGCCACCCCGCCGACACCGGCACCTTCATGTTCTCGATCTCCGGCCATGTGAAGACCCCGGGCAACTACGAGCTCCCTCACGGCCTCACCTGGCGCCAGCTCATCTACGACGTGGCCGGTGGGATCCGAGCCGGCCACACGCTCAAGACCTGGATTCCGGGAGGCGCCTCGGCGCCCTGGTTCGTCCCCGCCGACCATCTCGATCTGGAGATCACCAAAGACGCCACGGGTAAGGCCCTCTCCATGCTCGGGTCGGGAGCGGTGGTGGTCATGGATGACTCCACCTGTGTGGTGGAGGCCGCCCAGCGCCTGGTCCGCTTTTTCTCCCACGAGTCCTGCGGCCAATGCACCCCATGCCGGGAGGGCACCACTTGGCTCGAGATGGTGCTCGGACGCATCGAGAACGGAGCGGGTCGAGACGTCGACATCGACGTGCTTCTCGATGTGTCGGACAACATCTCCGTCGGGCTCAAATGGCCCCCCGTCATGACGACCATCTGTCCGCTCGGGCCTTCGGCAGTGTCGCCGATCATCTCCATCACCAAGTACTTCAAGGACGAGATCCTTGCTCACATCCACGGCGGCGGCTGTCCGTTGAAGTAACAGGGTGGGC
>CAYUKI010000159.1:0-5577 GCA_964445235.1 uncultured Acidimicrobiia bacterium
CCCGGGCCCGAAAGTCCGCCAGTTCGGGGGTGTCGTTGAAGTCCAAGTCGGTTCCTCTCAGCAATCACTGTAAGCGAGCAACTGCACCCCTCTGCCCGGTCCGCAGCGTCTGCCGGCGGAACGCCACGTGGGGACTACGGTGCAGGCGTGGATTCCGTCAAGCTCACCCAGTACTCACACGGCGCCGGTTGAGCCTGCAAGCTCGGCGCCGCCGAGCTGGCGCAGGTTCTGCGACCGCTGCACAACCACCCGGCCATTCGCCATCCAGACCTCTTGGTGGGGATTGGCACCAACGACGATGCGGGCGTCTACCGCCTGTCGGAAGGGCGCGCCCTAGTGCAGACGGTCGACTTCTTCACCCCGATAGTGGACGACGCTTTTGACTGGGGCCGAATCGGCGCCGCCAATGCCCTGTCCGATGTCTACGCCATGGGCGGGCAACCCCTTACGGCCTTGCAGCTCATCGGCTGGCCGCGGGATCAGCTCTCGTTCGAACTGGCCGGGGAGGTGGTCCGGGGGGGGGCAGCGGTCATGGCCGAGGCTGGGTGCACGATTGTGGGCGGACATTCCGTCGATGCTCTCGAACCCTGGTACGGCTTCGCGGTAACCGGCCTCGTCGATCGGCCGATCACCAACGCCGGGGCTCAGGTGGGCGACTTGTTGGTTCTGACCAAGCCGATTGGAACTGGGGTGATCACCACCGCCCTCAAGGAGGGCAACTGTCCACCCGAGGTGCTGGCCGAAGCGGTGGAGTCGATGACCACCCTCAACGCCGCCGCGGCAGGTTCCCTCATGGCGCTCGGTGTCCATGCCGTCACCGACGTGACCGGGTTTGGCCTGCTCGGCCATCTGGTGGAGATGCTCGACGCCTCGTCGGTGGGGGCGGTTCTCGACCCGGGTGCGGTTCCGCTGCTTCCCGGCGCCCGGGAGTTGTGTGCGGCCGGGGCATATCCGGGCGGCAGCCGGCGGAATCTGACCGCCATTCGGCCCCGTCTGGTGGGCGACACCGACGAGATCACCCTGCAACTTCTCGCCGACGCCCAGACGAGCGGCGGGCTGGTGGCGGCCCTCCCACCGGGAGCGTCGACCGGCTACCCGGTCATCGGTCGAGTCGTGGCCGGCGGCGAGCTAACCCTGGTCTCCGGCTAACCCCAGACTCGTTTCCCGACCCGTACCGCTTGGCTCCTAACGTTGCAGGGTGGATCCAGCCGATCGCCTTCAGGTCATCGCGTCAGCTCTTTCCATCGGCCGCGCCCGGCGCCATGTCTTTCTTTGCGCCGAACAGACGACACCCAAATGCTCGACTTACGAGCAGTCGGCGGCGGTCTGGCATTATCTGAAGAACCGCCTCAAAGAGCTCGGTCTGACCTCCGGTCCCCCGCCGTGGGGAGGAAAACCCGAGCTCGAGGCCGGTCCGGCTCCTACCGGGACCGGAGAAGTACTTCGCACCAAGGTCGACTGCCTTCGGGTGTGCGAGCAGGGTCCGATCTGCGTCGTCTACCCGGAGGGCGTCTGGTATCGAGGAGTCACCGAGGAGGTCATGGAGCGGATCATCGAAGAGCACATCATCGGAGGGCGACCGGTGGCAGAGCACATCTTTGCGGTGGCACCCCTATGAGCAAGTGGGTGAAGAGAGCTTTATTGGGCTGGGGGGCCTGGCGGTTGTTTGGGCCGATCGTCGATCCTCGCTTTCCCCCCCCCCAGACCAACCCGCTCCGCTTGACGGGGCAGACGATATTCGTGGGAGATCAAGAACTCGTGGTCAGGGACACGGGACAACCTGATGGCCGGCTGATCGTGCTGCTGCACGGCTTGGGTGGCTCTTCCTTGGCCGAGTGGTACAAGGTGGTTCCCCTGCTGGCGAGCCGGTTCCGGTTGATCTTGATCGACCTTCCCAACCACGGTAGGTCGGACCATTTCCGCTCCCGTTTTGAGATCGAGGACCTAGCCGACGACGTGGCCGGCGTGCTCGACGCTCTCGGCATCGACGAGGCTGCGGTAGCTGGCTACTCGATGGGGGGGGCGGTTGCCCAGGTCTTTGCTTATCGCTATCCCGGTCGGGTTTCCAAGCTGATGCTGGTCGCAACCCTGACCCATCATCCGGAGCCGCATCGGACCCTCCGGACGCTGGCGTCGACGGTGGTGCGAGCGTGGGAGCGTCTGACCGGGGTCGGGACCGCCGAGGTACGGGCCGCCTACCTGCGCTTGGTCGGAGCGGTGGCACCCGTGCACGCACGCTGGTCGTGGTTGGAAACCCACCGGCGCGATCCAGACACCG
Source organism: uncultured Acidimicrobiia bacterium (assembly GCA_964445235.1). Taxonomy (GTDB): domain Bacteria; phylum Actinomycetota; class Acidimicrobiia; order Spongiisociales; family ZC4RG35; genus CAYUKI01. Next base: position 2,279 of record CAYUKI010000159.1, read on the forward strand.
GTGCTCTGGCCACTCAGGCAATGCTCCGCTTCGACTCTCGGGACTGGGCCGGCAAGCTCGAGCAACCGGTGCTGATGGTCATCCCTTCGCGCGACCAGCTCGTACCTCCTGGCTGGCAGTACCAGGCGGCCGGAGAGTTCCGAGACGTCGCGATCGTCGAGGTGGTCGGTGCCCGCCACGAGGTTCCGTGGACCCACCCAGAGCGACTCGCCGCCGCGATCGTCGCCTTCCTCGAAGGCTGATGCCTGAGAGACACCCAACCAAACCCCCATCTGGCTCGGAGAAACGCCCCTATAGGGGCGTTTCTCCGAGCCAGATGGAAGAAGGGAAGGTTGGGCTCAGGCCTCGTCCAGCATGTACTTGATGATCAAGGCGACCAAACCGACCACCAGGACAGCCATCAGCACCTTCTTCATCGGCGTAGGAAATGGATTCCGAGTTGCCAGAGCCAATTCATGCTGGAAGATCGTAAGTTCTGGAAACGTCGTCGGCCTGGGTAACTTGCCGTCGATGCGACGCACCTTGTTGGCCCTGCTGGCGCTGCTCGTGGCGTGCAACGGGGGCACGGCCACGACCAGCCCGCCCTCCGTCACCGGCTCCAACGGCTCGTCGACGACCACGACGGAAAGCACCCTGACGACAGCTGCTGCGGTGGTGACGTCAACCTCGACTACGACGACCACCTCCTCCATGAGTTCGACCAGCACCGACGAAACGGTGGTGGTCGAGGTCGAGGTGGCGGGAGGTGCCAGCTCGATAGCCGGACAGACCGTGAACGCAAAGATCGGTCAACGGGTGCTGATCCAGGTGGCGTCCGACGTCGCCGACGAGGTGCACCTGCACGGCTACGACCTGAAGGTCGAGGTGGCGGCCGGCTCGTCGGCCGAGATCGAATTCGTGGCCGACATTCCGGGGGTTTTCGAGGTCGAACTGGAGGAGGCCGGACTGCTTCTGTTCGAGCTGGCGGTCTCTCCTTGATCCTCGCCCACGGGATCGGCGGGCGAACCGACCTCCCGGTCCCGCTCAGCTACTTCATTGCCGGAGCGGTCGTCGTTCTGGTGGCGTCGTTCGTTGCGCTGGCGGCCCTTTGGCCGAAACCCCGGCTCCAAGATGGGCCGCGGAAACAGCCGTTGCCGGCCAACCGCCTCGCTCGGGCAGTGGGCGCCGCCATCAAGGTGCTGGGTCTAGTGGCGCTCGCCTTGACGATCACGGCCGGCCTATATGGGAGCGACGAGAGTGCCACCAATCCGGCTCCGGTGCTCGTGTATGTCGCTTTCTGGCTGGTCGTTCCCTTCGCCGGCGCATTGGCCGGCAATCTCTATTCGTTCGCCAACCCGTGGCGCACCATGCTCGCTCCGCTCAGGGGAACAGAACGACCGGAGTTGCTCGAGCGAGTGGGAGTGTGGCCGGCGACGGTGGCACTGCTCGGATTCGTCTGGCTGGAGCTGGTGTTTGCGGATGGGGGACGACCACTGACGATCGGCGTCGCGGCCGTTGTCTACACCGCCTATCTGACCGCGGCGGCGGCGTATGCCGGGCGCGACACCGGCTTGCAGATCGCCGACGGCTTTACGACCTATAGCCGGCTGATCTCGGCGATCGCCCCGTTCGGGTTCGTCGAGGGTCGGTGGGTCTGGCGTGGCTGGCTGCGGGCACTCGTGGTTGTGCCAGCCTGGCGAGGTCTCGCCGCCTTCACCCTGGCAATGATCGGAACAGTGACCTACGACGGGCTGAGCGGGGCGAGTTGGTGGCGCAACCTCACCGGAGTGGCAGGCGTGTCCATGATGGGGGAGACGGTTCTGCTGCTGGCGGTGGTCGGGACCATCGGGGCCGCCTACCTGTTGGCCTGTTACGTGGCTTCCCGGTTAGGGGGGGGGAAGCTGACCACCGCCACTGTCGCCCAACGGTTCACCCATACCCTTGTCCCGATCGCCTTGGCATATGCCTTCGCCCACTATTTCACGTTGATCCTCTTCGAAGGCCAGCTGCTGCTTTCCTCCCTCAGCGACCCGTTCGCCCGCGGTTGGGACCTGTTCGGTACCGCCGACCGGCGGATCAACTTCACCTTGCTCGGTCCGACCGGGGTTTGGTACACCCAGGTTGCCGCCATCGTTCTGGGCCACGTGACGGGGGTGATCCTCGCCCACGATCGGGCGCTGGCCGACTTTCCTGCCGGGACGGCAGTACGGACCCAATACGCCATGCTCGGGTTGATGGTGGGTCTGACCGGCTTGGGTCTGTTCATCCTGGCGGCAGGGTGATCGTTCTCGCTCACCAAGGCGGCTGGGACGAGGTCGTGTTGTTCGCCGTGGTCGGTTTGGTGGCGGTGGCGGCGTTGCGGCGGGCCGAACGACGCGCTCGCCGGCGCCAGGAATCGGCAGAGGGGAAGGATCAGACCGGTGGGTGAACGGCGCACCTTGCTGGGTACCCGCCGCTGGCTATTCTCCGAGCCCGATGAGCGAATACCTGGCGGCAGCGGCGGCGGCCCTCAAAGTCCCCGAAGCCATGGTGTTGCGTTCGGCCGCCGCCCGGGCGGGTGCCAACGGAACCACCGCCGAGGAGGTCCTCAAGGCCTGGGCGGGCGGGGCGTCCCCGGTGGCGACACAGGTCGCCCCGACGGCTCCGTCGGCCCCACCGGCTCCGGCCCCGCCACCCTCGGTGGTGTCTGAGGCAGCGGTCGGCGGGCTCGCCGCCACCGTCGCGCCCCCGGCGCCGGTCGTGGTTTCGCCGGAGCTCGGGAGCGAAGTCGAAGAGGAGGAGCTCGCGCCTCCCGCCCCGCTACGCGAGCGGCTTCGAGCGGCTGGCCGCCTGGGCGGAGGGGTTGGCGCGGTCCTCGGTCTGATCACCGTCCCGGCCGCCTCATACTTCTTGTTGCCGCTGGCCTCGGTGTCGGGGGAGCCCGACGCCCTGGTTCCGGTGGTCGAGCTTCCGAGTGATCGTTTCCTCTGGGCTGCGGCAGCGGTCTCGGTCGTGTTCGGGGTAACGGTGGCGCTGGTGAGCCGGAGTCTGGCCGCCTGGGGCGGTCGGGGGATGGTCTTGCGGGGGGGACTGGCCGGAACGGTGGCCGTCGGGATCGGCTCTGGTGCTGTGCTCGGACTGATCGGTGCCACCCTCTTGATCGGAGCATTTGGAACGGTGGTGGACGGGGGTTTGGTGGCGGTTCCGCTGGTCACGCTCGTGGCCGGGGTGGCGATTGGCGGCGCCATCCTTGGCTGGCTGACGGCGGCTCTCGTCCAAGTGGTGGGAGTGCCGGAAACGATCGGGGGTGGGGAGGCCTCCGAAGTGACGGCGGTACGGCG
>CAYUKI010000160.1:0-5577 GCA_964445235.1 uncultured Acidimicrobiia bacterium
ACCTTGCCTCCGAAATCTGTGAGGACCTCCGCACCGAGCGTGCCATCAAAGCCGAAGGCACCACCCAACGAATCGAAGCCTGGGTGGTCGGGGCCATCCCCTGGATGCTCCTCGTCTATCTCACCTCCACCCAAGGCGAATACCGAGCCTTCTACCAGACCGGCCTGGGCCGCCTGGTCGTGATCGGCGCCGGAATCTGGTGGGCGGCCGGCCTGGCGGTCCTCGGGCGGCTCAAGCGAAGCGATGCCGAACCGCGGGTGCTCGGGGCGGGAGCCGAACCGGTGGTGGCGTCATGACCCGGCTCACCCTCCTCCTGGCAGCATCGGCCGGAGCGTGTGTCACCGCGGCCCTGTGGGCGGTGCTGAAACCACCCCGCCGCCTGCGGATGCGAGTCCGCCCCTACTCCCAGGTTGCCCGAACCCGGCTGCTCCGTACCGCCGACCCCGAAACCTATCTTTCGGTCACCCGAGGAAACGTCCGCCTCATCGACGCAGTCGAGCCTCTCATCGGCCGGATCGCCCGCCTGCACGCTCGGGTTTTGGGACCCCGCGATCAGGAGGTGTGGACGATACGGCTCCGCAACTCTGGTCTCTACCCGGCCCTCGATGCCAACCAAAGAGTCGAAGCGTTCCGCCGTCGCTCCCTCGCCACCAGCCTGGCCGGAGCCGCCCTTCTCGGACTGCTGGGATGGTCGACCAACGGTGCGGTAGGGATGATCGCCTATTCGGCCGGCGGGTTCGCACTGGGTGCTTTCCTGGCCCGTGGCCGGGTCAGCAACGCTGTCGTCGCCCGCCGTCGTCTGATACGGGCCGAGCTGTACACGGTTAACCAGATCCTGGCGATGCGGGCCCGGGCCGGTGGGGGAGTCACCGACGCACTCCGCCACGTAGCCCAACGGAGCCGCGGGGTGGTCGCCTCAGAGATCCGGGAAACCCTCCAACTACAACGCAACGGGATTCCCATCACCGACGCTTTGCGCCGGGCCGCGGCTACCACCGCCGAACCCGAAGCCGCACGTCTCTACCACTCGCTTGCCATCGCCCACGAACGGGGCGTAGACCTCGCCGACACCCTCCTCGCTTTGGCCCGTGACCTGCGAGTCCGGAGACGGGACGAGGCCGTCACCAAGGCGGCCACCCGCCGTATCGCCGCGGTCATACCGATCGTCGTCATCCTCGCCCCGATCGCCCTCGCCTTCCTGGCCGCCCCCCTCCCCACCCTCATCTTCGGAAACCTAACCCCATGACCGCAAGGTCCCTACCGGAAGGAGCAACCCGTGTCCCCACTACCCGCCTCCATCCTCACCCGGATGAGAACCCGCCTCGCCGACGAACGGGGGGAGGTGAACGTGTCGATGATCTCCTGGATGGTGGTCTCCGCGCTTGTGATCTTCGCCCTCCGCACCCAGCTCACCTCGATGCTGACCGCTGCAGTCGGATTCGTAACCGCAACTCTCGGAATCTGAACGAACGGGGCAGCGTCAGCATCGAACTCGTGATGGCGGCCATGCTCACCGTGATCGCCGCAATGACCCTGGTCCAACTGGTCCTGGCCGCCTACGTGCAGGGAGTCGCACGAGCCGCCGCCGACGAAGCGGTACGGACCGGGTCGAGAGTGGCCGCCGGCGTCGAGGTCTGCCAGCTGCGGGCCGGGGAGGTGTTCACGTCGCTACTCCCCGGCCCGGCCGGCGCCGACCACACCGTCGCCTGCACCACCGAAGGCAACGAGTTGGTTTCCACCGTCACCGTCGTTGTCGACTCGCCCACCCCCGGCTTCCCCAACCTCACCATCACCGCCACCGGCCGAGCGACCCAGGAGAGGTGAGGATGCCATCCGAACGGGGAAGCGCCACACTGGAAGCGGTCTTCGCCATCGGCTTCCTGCTTATCCCCGCCGCCGTGCTGCTGGCACAGCTACCCCGCTGGATCGCCACCGGCCACGCCGCCCAGATCGCAGCCACCGAAGCCGCCCGCCAGGTTGTCCTCGCCGACGACATGGCGGCCGGAGTGGCGGCCGCCCAGACCACCGCAACCCAAGTCATCGCAAATCATGGCCTGGGCGTCGACGACCTCATCTCCGTGGATGTCGTTGCTGATCCCGCCGGCGACCTCCAAAGAGGCCAGACCGTCACGGTCACCGTCACCGTCCGGGGCAACCCGATCGTAGTTCCCGGACTCGGGACGGTGGGCAACCCCTTCGACGCCATCCGGGCCGGCACCGAAAGGGTCGACGACTACCGAAGCTTCGGACCGTGAACGACGAACGCGGCTCCATGACCCTTTGGGCACTCGGACTGAGTCTGATCCTCTTCGGTGTCGGTTTCCTCGCCCTCGACCTATGGAACGCGTTCTCAGCCCGCTCCGAGGCCGCCGCCGTCGCCGACTCGGCCGCTATCGCCGGAGCCACCGCGGATCGGTTGCCAGTAGCCATTGGACTCCATGGACGATCGTGGGCCCGTGCGGCGGTGGTGCTGTCATCGGCGGGGGCCTGGTCGACATCCGAACAGGCTGGATCAATGCCGCCCGGTACCGCATCGAGAATGGAATAGCTGTCGAAACCCAGTTCATCTGCTTCGCCCTTTCCGATGGAGCAGAAGCGGCGTGGGCTGCGGTGGCCAGCGCCGTCCAAGCACTCCCCCACGCCCGCTGGGAATCTGACCCCGACTCGGCCATCAGCAAGGGACTCACCGGCTTAGAAACCTGGATGTGGTCGAGCCCATCCCAGTCAGGTCGGGCCCATCAGCGCCACCTGGACCGAACCAATTACCGGACTCGTCTTCGGAGTCGAGGGTCGGGGGTGGACCGAGTCGCTCACCTGGCTCACCGGCGACGCCGAGTACGAAGCCTTCGCCGCCGAGTGGGACTTTGCACCCGGAATGGGAGGATCACCCGACCTCCCCGCCGCCACCCACATCTACAACACCACCTCAACCGCCGCCGGCCATCCATTCGGTTATCCGGTGGCGCTCGAACAGCTGTGGGTCGGCGAGTACAGGATCGCGATCCCCTCTCCCGGCGGTGGCGTCTGGACGAGCTGGGGCCGTTTCACCAGCACTCTCACCGAAACCGTTACCGACAACTACGAGGTAGTCGAAGTCCGATCGAAACTCACCGGGTAAGAAGAGAGACAGGCGCTGTAGCGGGTGACTCTCTGATGGCGACGAGTTAGCGCCTAATGCATGATATGCCGGTGATCCGGTGGGGCTTCTGGAAGACTTTCGGCCCATGATCTGGATGCCTTGCCTGGTTGAGTTTGGGGGTGGGTCGGAGTCACCGAGGATGCGCCTGGGCCATCCACTGGTGGATAGATATTTGGAGTTTGTGGCTGCCCGTGCCCGTCCGAACACGCTTCTGGCGACGGGCTATGACTTGAAGGTGTTCTTCTCGGTGGTGGTCAAGGACCCAGTCGAGGTGACCACCGCCGACATCTTGGATTTCATCACTTGGCAGCGGGGCGACCGGTCGGTGGTTCGGATCGCTGATGGTGAGTCGGGGCTGTCACCGCGGACGATCCAGCGTCGCCTGTCGACTTTGTCTGGCCTGTTCTCATTCCTGGCGGCTCGGGGCGATGTGGCAGCGAATCCGGTTCCCCGAGGTCTTGCTACCCGCAGTCCTCGCCGGTCGGGGCGGGGAGCGCCGCTGGTTCGTGCCCCCCGGACGTTGCCACGGATTTTGGAACCGGTCGAGGTCGACGCCCTGGTGGTCTCGTTGCGGACGTTGCGGGATCGGGCGATGGTCGAAGCGATGCTGTTAGGCGGGCTTCGCCGTAACGAGACTTTGGGGCTTCGGCTTGAAGATTTGAAGCCGGGGGAACGGCGGCTCTTCGTTGCTGAAGGCAAGGGCGGACACTCTCGGCTGATCCCAATCTCTGACCGGTTCTTCGCCACTGTCGCCAGGTATCTGGAGGAGGAACGAACGTCTGATGTGTCGACGGAGCGGGTGTTCGTGGTGTTGAAGGGCCCCAACCGGGGCCGGCCGCTCACCCCGAAAGGGTTGGAGCAGATCATCCGCAGCGGGAAGGAACGTGCTGGTCTTTCCCATCTCACCTGTCATGAACTTCGCCATACCTGTCTGACCCGGCTGCGGGAAGCGGGGATGAGTTTGGAAGCGGTGCAGGCCCAGGCCGGACACCGGTCGATCGAGTCGACCCGGATCTATCTGCATCTGGCCAACGGGTGGCTGGCCGACGAATACCGACGTGCTTCTGACCGGATCGACTCGGAAGCATTCTCTCGTCAGATCACCGAGCTGGGAGACGCCCAGCCATGAACAAACCGGCGATCACGTTCCGATCGAACGACGACCACTGGATCGAGCTGTCTGCCCGGATCCCGGCGGTGACCGTAGTGATGGGCCGATATTTAGACCAGGCGGCGGTGACGTTGCGTCCGGCATCGGTGATCGCAGCTGATCGGGCGTTGCGAGGCTTGGCGTCGTTCCTGATCGGCCACCGCCCCCACCTCACCTCAGTCGCCGGTATCGATCGGGAAACGATCGAGGACTACAAGCTTTTCCTGGCCCGCTCGATGACAGCGGCCGGCAAGCCGTATGCGACCAACACCATCCGTCAGCGGCTCCGCCTGATAAAGGTGTTCTTCGACCGGATCATCGAATGGGACTGGCCCCAAGCTCCCCGCCGTAACCCGATCATCCTGGGCGACATCCCACCCCGGCCCGATCCGCTGCCCAAGTTCTTAGACGACGCCAACGCCGCCCGGTTCATGCAAGCCGCCTACCAACAAGACCCCTTCCGCCGGCTCTGTGTCCTGCTCTTAGCCCGCACCGGGATGCGAGTCGGAGAACTATGCGCCCTCGACCCCAACCCGGTCGTCCAAATCGGCGACTGTCACTGGCTGAGAGTCCCAGTCGGCAAACTCCGAACCGACCGATACATCCCCCTCCACCCCCACCTGGTCGAAGAGATCGCCATCCACCAACAGGCCAACCGGGAACACATCACCCGGCATGGCGTCCTCCTCGCCGACCGGACCGGCCACATCGACCGGCATCGGGTCACCCGCATGGTCCGCCGGGTCGCCAAACAGGCCGGCGTCGGCCACGTCCACCCCCACCAGCTCCGCCACACCCTCGCCACCCAAGCCATCAACCGGGGTATGCGCCTCGAAGCCGTCGCCGCGCTCCTCGGTCACAAAACCCTCGAGATGACCATGACCTACGCCCGGATCGCCGACCGCACCGTCGCCGACGAATACTTCGCCGTCACCGACCAAGTCGAAAACCTCTACACCAACCGCCTCGCCGCCGAAGCCGAAGGCCCCCACATGAAACGGCTCCGCACCGAACATCAACGGATGCTCGGAAACGGCTGGTGCAACCGGCCGGCCCAGTTGGACTGCGCCTTCGAATCGATCTGCGAAACCTGCATCCACTTCGCCGTCGCCATCGAGTTCGCCCCCACCCTCCAACGCCAACACGACCACGCCGCCGCACATGACCAACCGCAACGGGCAGCCCTCTTCAGCGGACTCCTGCAACGGCTCCATCAAGAGACGACACCATGACCACCACCCTCACCCACCAAAGACCCCTTGACAGGATCACCGGCATAATGCCGGTT
>CAYUKI010000161.1:0-5570 GCA_964445235.1 uncultured Acidimicrobiia bacterium
CCCCCCCCCAACGCCCCCCCCGGCGGCGATTTTGGCGCGGAGTTATGCCCCTCTGGGAACTGTCGCTCAACGACGTTTGGGTAGATGACGGCGACATCGTGGGTGGTGGTGGGCGGTATGGATAGGTGGTCGGTCGGGTGGTGGGTTGTCCGCCGGGGTGGGTTTGGTCCGCTGGTGGACCTTTCTGATGTTTCCGGCCAGGCAGATGAGCTTCCATTCAGCGTCGACGGCGATAAGGCCACGGCGGGAGAAGCGCTTGACGCCCCGATGCCATTTGACGTGGGCGAATACTCCCTCGATCAGATGGCTCCTCTTCTTGTAGCGGGCCAGGTTTTGGGGTAGGGCCAGCTTGGCCTCCATCTCCTGGCGAGCGAGGGTGGCCGAGCTGGGCGGTCGGGGGGAGCGGCCACCCCGGTTGGGTTGCCTTCGCAGCGCCAAGGCCTCTTCACCCCGACTCCGATAGTCGATGACCAGATAGGCGGTGTGGGAGTAGGAGAGATCCAAAGTGGCGGCGGCCTCAACCAGGCTGAGCTCGCCCTCGACCACCGCTTGGACGACGGGAAGACGAGCCGCCGCCCGTTCCACCAGGGTGGGGATGCTTGAAGGCTTCGGGGAGGGCCGGTCGAGGAGACCAACCCGGTGGCCCTTGCCGGTGGCGATCAAAAGCTCGGGGCCCAGAGAGAGGCGGGAGTTCTCCTCTGAGTAGTAGCCGGCGTCGGCCACCACAACCTCGATCGGTTCGGTCACCCGGGCTGCACTCAGGTTGGTTTGGGCTTCGGTCAGCATGGGAGCCAACAACCCGACATCGGTATGGGAGTTGGTCACCGTGGCCGCCACCACCAGCTGATCCTCGCTAGCCACCGCCTGGGCGTTGAAACCCTGGATGAAGCCCGAGCGGGTCTTCATCAGCCGAGAGTCGGGGTCGGTGAGGTTCACCGACCTCCCCTCCTCGGGGCCTCCTCCTCTCCTTCCGGTGGACCCTCCCTCGGAGAGACGGGCCTTGGCCTCTCTGATCCGGGCTAGGCGCTCTTCTGGGCCCCCTCGCCGCCGGGGAGAGAGGGCCGCTTGCTCATCGGCGGAGTCGGCGGCCTCGGCCTCGGAAAGCATCTCTCGGGCCTCGGCCTCTAGGGCTAGAAGCCGGCTCCGGGTGCGGTTGGCCTCCTTGGAGGCGGAGGCCTCCATCCGGGTGCCGTCTATCGCCACCAACCCCACCTTCCCCAACCCCAGCTCTCGGCAGATCGAAAGCACCTGAGAAAAAAGGGAAGCGAGAAAGGAATCGAGGGAGGCCCGGAAGCGGGCGATGGTGGCATGATCGGGTTCTTGGTTGGCGGTGATCGCCCGGTAGACGAAGTCGGTGCGGCAGGCCCCCTCGATCTGGCGGGAGGAGCGTAAGCCATGGCAGTAGGCGTAGACCAGCAGTGACAGCATCATCTTGGGATCGAAGGCCGGCCGGCCACCGTCAGGGTGATCCCCATAACGGGCATACAACATCGAGAGGTCCAACGACTCGACCACATCGATCACCGTCCACACCAGATGGTCCTCCCCGAGAAGCACCCGGAAATCGAAGGCCAAGAGGAAGGTCTGATCACGATCCACCGGAACAAAGACACCACTCATAGCCCCACTATCCCAGCGAGCCGCCCCGATCGCGAGGACCCTCACCGGTTATGCGACAGCTCCGATGGGTCGGAGTTGGCGCGCCAGAACGGGTTTGAGACCGGATGGAGGGCCCTAGTCCGGTTCGGTAAACCCAGACACCTCCAGCAATGAGGCCGGGTTCACACCGACGGTCTCGGGAGGGAGCTGGTCGACGATCACCATCCCGCCCAACGAGAAGGGCTCGGGGGTAGACAGGAGTGCCCCATCCTTGGTCTGCACCAGTACGACCTCCGGAAGGTTCTCCCCTTCTCGGTTTTGGGTGACCATGACCACCTCTCCACCCTCCAGCTTGAGGAGGGAGCCGGCCGGATAGATCCCCATCATCGACACGAAGGCCGACACGAAGTCTGGGTCGTAGAGGGACCCCGATCCTTTGGTGAGGACCCGCAGCGCCCGGTTGGGGGTCTCAGGTCGCCGATAGGAGCGACGTGTGGTGATGGCGTCGTAGGTGTCGGTGGTCGCCACCAACCGGGAGAAGAAATGCAGCTCCTTCCGGTACCCAACCTTGGGATAGCCGGATTGGTCGAATCGGGCGTGGTGCTCGAACGCCACGACGGCCGCGACCTCCTGTGTCGGGCTGGCCGCCGCCAAGATGGAGCCGGCGCCCTCGATTGGGTGGGTCTTGATCTCCGCCCACTGGTTGTTGTCGAGACGGCCCGGATGCTGGAGCGTGGCCGCCGGTATCGAAACCTTGCCGATGTCATGCAGCAGGGCGCCGACCCCAAGCACGGTGAGCTGGTTGCGATCGAGGCCCGACATCCGGGCGAGCGCCAGCGACAGGACACAGACGTTGACCGAGTGATAAAAGGTGTACTCGTCGTGGCCCTTGAGATTGGAGAGGAGCAGGGCTGCACCCGGTTGGGCCAGCGTCTGTTCGATGAGCTGCTCGACCGCCCAGGTGGCGCCCGACAGGTCGAAGTCCTGTTCGCTCCCCGATGCCATGGCGATGCCCCGCAGCACGTCCAACGACCGGGCGTAGGCCTTTCTCAGCCCTTGGAAGGGTCCCTCGGCATCGAGGTCGGACAGGGAGAACGCTCCTTCGTTGAGCCGGACCGTGCCTTCGGCGGGCAGATCCTGGGCGAGTCCGGCGACGAACAAGGCCAAGTCTCCGATGTCGCCGCGGGCGACCGGGGCGATGAACGTAACCGCATCCAAACCCCTCGCCTGCATGTCCCGGAGTAGTCCGTTGAACTCAAGAGAGGCGTGCGCCAGGAGCTCTCGACCCAGATAGAGCGAATCCGAGATGAGAGTGAACACTGCTTCGCCCCCCACCCGACGGGCCAGGGTGTCGGCCGATCGGGAGGCCGCGGTGAGGATCTCCTCGAGGGCCGGGTGGTTAGTCGGGTAAAGCGCCGCAAAGCGGATGGCGCTGCGCAGATCGAGCAGCATTTGCCTGACGAGTCGATCGTTCACCCTCTACTCCTAACGAACGGCTTCCCGGGCGGCGTCGCGAAGCTGTCGACCGGATGCCGAGAACAGCAAACGCCGATGCGCCATCCTGCCGAGCGCCGCTTGGGCGGCCGGCCTCTTGCTCAACGCCTTGATGATGCGCAGCCGGGCGTCCAAACGGGTGGATTTCGCCTCCAAGGCATCGATGAGGGCTCGGTCAGCCTCGACGCCCTGCTGGTTCGCCAAGAAGCCGATGGCGGCCATCTGGACTCCCTCTTGGGGGTCCGCCAAGGCCTGTGCGAGGTAGGAGCCCAGATCGGGGGGGTGAAAGGCGGCGATCGCTCGCAGCGCCTCGACCCGCACCCGGTGATCGGGATGCTCAAATGCTTTCGCAAGTCCCGGCAAGGCAGCTGGGTTACCGGTGCGCCCCAGCACAATGGTCAGGTTCCGAACCACGAACCACCGCGAGTCGTTGAGCCGCTCGAGGATGGGAGTTGGATCCGGTGCCGAGACCTGGGCCAGAACATCGAGGAGGACCCGGCGCTGGGTTCCCTCCTCGGCTTCGCCCAACATCTGCACAAGCCGCCCCAACGCCCGGTTGCCGAAGGCCCGCAAGATCCGCACGGCCGATCCGGAAGGGTCCGAACCGGCGGCGGCCAGCACCTGGTTGAGGGCGTCCGATTCGGCGAGATGATCGAGGGCGTTTTCCACACCGGATCGACGCGCCGCTGAGTAGGTCGGAGCATCGATGGCCGAGCGAAGCCACAGCTCGGCCCGCCGGAACTCCGCTCTTCGTATGGCAGCGCTGACCTTCCCGGTCCAAATCCGCAATAGGCGGGCGAACTTGGGGTCACGCTCCTCGACATGGAGCAGACCACGGAAGACGTCGAGCGCGTCGTAGAAATACCGACGGGAGTCGGGGAGTTGGGTCTCGATGCGGTCCAGGGCAGCCGAGCTGACGCTGCGGGCATTGGCCAGCTCTCCCAGCCGCTCCCCGATCTTTCCTGCCACCACAGCTCTGGCCGAGTCGAGGGCGTCTGGTGTCTGCAATAGGCCCAGCAGCTCTTCGGGTCGTCGATCGGCCTGATCGGAGGCCACGCGGGCGTAGTCGAGCAGGGCGGCGAACCCGTCCGGATCGAGCTTGGGGGCGAGACGCACCAGCTCGTGTCCGGCGAACTGATCGAGGAACTGCTGGAAGGGCTCGTGATCCCGCCGCTCCACCAGCCTTCGGAAAAACACGGCTTGTGGTTCTTCGGGGAAGAAGAAGAAGGATTCCACGAAGGCCTGCACCACGCGTTCGCGGCCTTCCACATCGTCGTCGGCGACCCGACCACGGATGTCGAGGTAGAGCTCTTCAAACATGCGGGCGGCCAGCTCCGGATCACCTCCCGCCTCTTGGACGATCGCCGCGGCGAAGCCTCTGGGGTCGGCCGCCTCCGCCAGCAGCTGCTCCACCTCCGGGTCGCGGTTCGGCGCCGGCTCCTCCTCGCCGGCTTTCCTCAGTAGTGCCCGCTGGACCACCGCCACCTTCTCGACGCCGGCCCGCAACAGGGCCGCTTCCACGCCGCCGGCCTCGGCCACCGCCGCGTCCGATTCGGCCAACACCGAGAAGAGCCTGACCAGGTCTCTTTCGGTCGTTCCGACCATGACGCGAACCAGTTCGAGGTTGTGTAGGTAGCAGCGTCTCGCCAGACGGTCCGAGCCCTCCCGGTGGACCTCGAGCTCCTCCCCCTCGAAAAGAAAGGACCCCGGTCCCACCTCCAGCGTCACCGATTCCACCACCGTAGTGGTGATGGTCTCCAGGGCGCGCCGGAATGCCGGTTGGGCCTCGGGATCCGGATAGAGACCGTAGATGGCCCAGGCGGCACCGAGGGCGTCGACCAGTACGGCCGGTGGAGAAACGATCTTTGCCATCAGTCGATGGTGATCAGTTCCTCCCTAAGGGCGTACATCACGGCCTCGCCCCGGGAGTGCAGCCCGAGCTTGTCAAGGATGTTGCGAACGTGGTTTTTCACCGTGTTCTCTGAAATGTACAGCCGATCGCCTATTTCCTTTGACGTCATGCCCCGGGCAATGCTTTGGAGGATCTCGATCTCGCGCCCGGTGAGGGCGGGGCGACGGGTGGCGTTGGTCTCCCGGTGGCGCAACATATGGCGAACCGTCTCGAAGAGTTTGCCTCCCATGGCCGGGGAAACCACCGCCCCGCCCTTGTGGATTTCGTCGAGGGCGGCGATCAACGCCGGCAACGGGGTGTCCTTGACCACGTAACCCATGGCTCCGGCCTTGATCGATGTCAGCAGGTCTTCCTCGGACTCTGAGGAGGTCAGCAGCATGACCTTGGTGCTGGGAGCGACGTTGAGAAACTTGTCGACCACCTCGAGGCCGGACATGCCTGGCATGAGCACGTCGAGTACTACCAGTTCGGGTTGGAGTTGGCGGGCCAGGGTGACTCCGGTGAGGGCGTCTCCGGCTTGGCCGACCACCGCGAACCCCTCGGCCTTCAGCGCTGCCGCCAGACC
>CAYUKI010000162.1:0-5534 GCA_964445235.1 uncultured Acidimicrobiia bacterium
CCGGCCGTTGATGCGCGCCCCGACGCAGCGGTTACCAACCTCGGTGTGGATCATGTAGGCAAAATCGACCGCCGTCGCACCGCGCGGCAGCCCCCTCGCGTCGCCCTTGGGAGTGAGGACGAAAACCTCGTCCTGGTAGAGGTCGAGCTTGAGCTGAGCCAGAAACTCCTCGGGGTCGGCGAACTCTTCTTGGAGGAAACGGACCTCCTTCATCCAAGGCAAGGCCGCCGCCTCCGTTCCCTCCTTGTATCGCCAGTGAGCTGCGATACCCGACTCGGCCATCCTGTTCATCTCGACGGTGCGGATCTGCACTTCCAGGGGGCGCCCGTCGGGGCCGATGACGGTGGTGTGAAGGCTCTGGTAGAGGTTGAACTTGGGCATGGCTACGTAGTCCTTGAACCGTCCCTGCACCGGCACCCACATGGTGTGAATCAACCCCAGCGCCGCGTAGCAGTCTCGGACCTCGGGCACGACAATGCGGATACCGATGAGGTCGTGGATCTCTTCGAAGGGCTGAGCCGACTCGACCATTTTCCGGTAGATCGAGTAGTGATGTTTGGGGCGGCCGGTGACCCGGGCCTCAATGCCTGCCTCGGCGAGGACCCCGGCCACCTCTTGGGTGACCTTCTCGATGAATATGTCTCGTTCGGGAGCCCGCTGAGCGAGTTTCGCCTCGATCTCGGCGAAGGGACCCGGATAGAGGATCGCAAAGCACCGGTCCTCCAACTCGTGCTTCACCTCTTGAACGCCCAGCCGGTGAGCCAGCGGTGCGTAAATGTCGAGAGTCTCCCGGGCGATGCGCTCCTGCTTCTCGGGGCGGAGGGCAGCGATCGTCCGCACGTTGTGAAGGCGGTCGGTCAGCTTGATAAGAAGCACGCGGACATCCTGGGCCATGGCCACCACCATCTTGCGAATCGTCGCCGCCTGGGCCTGCTCCTGAGAACCGTATCGGATGCGATCGAGTTTGGTGACGCCGTCGATGAGGGACGCCACCGAACTGCCGAACTCGGCTTCGATGGCATCGATGGTCAAGTCCGTGTCCTCGACGGTGTCGTGGAGGAGCGCCGCCGCCAGAGTGTCGGCATCGAGGCCGTAAGCGGCCAGGATCAAGGTCACCGCCTCTGGATGGGTTATGAAAGCTTCTCCCGACTTGCGCGTCTGCCCGGAATGGGCGACCACCGCCCGCCGGTGTGCGGCTTCGATGATCTCGATGGAGGCACCGGGATGATGGCGTAGAAAAGCCGCCCGGATTTCGGCCAGCCCGCTACTCGACCCCTCAGGCATAGCTGGTGATGGCATGGAAGGCCACGCCTTCGAGCTGTCTGCGTCCGTTGAGGAAGGCGAGCTCGATGAACACCGAGACCCCCACCACATGGGCGCCCAGGTGGTTGAGCAGTCGAACGGCGGCGGCGGCGGTTCCCCCGGTGGCGATCACGTCGTCGACCACCAAGACCCGATCTCCCGGCCGAGCGGCGTCGCGGTGGACCTCCAAAGCATCAGTCCCATACTCGAGCGAGTACTCCTCTCGAATTACTGCGCTCGGCAGCTTTCCCGGCTTGCGCACGGGGATGAATCCGGCTCCAAGCAGAGTGGCCGCCGGAGCGGCGAGGGTGAAACCACGTGCCTCAATGCCGGCGACGTGGGTTACCTCGCTGGTCAAAAAGGGATCGACGAGCCCATGGATGAGCGCCCGCAGCGCCACGGCGTCGGCAAGGACCGGCGTGATGTCCTTGAACATGATTCCGGCCTTGGGGAAGTCCGGTACCTCGCGGATCAGACCGGCGAGCTGTTCCATGAGGTTAAGTCTACTTGCGGCGCCTCTTGGGTGGTCGCGGGGTGGCGCCGCTCACCGATGGGCGGATCGAAGGGGGGGGATTCTCGGCGACAATGGCAGCCGGCACGGTTTGGGTGCTCTCGGCATGTGCCGAAAGCTTCCGGCGTCGCCGGGTCCACTCCTCCTCACCTTCCTTCCAGGTGGCGAGGAGCGGTCCGGCCACGAAGATCGAAGAGTACGTGCCGGCGGCGATCCCGACGAACAGAGCGAGGGCGAAGTCACGCAGAGAGGCCGCCCCTAGCAAAAGGGCTCCGACGAAGAGCAGGCTACCCACAGGTAGAAGGCTGGTCAGAGAGGTATTCAGGGACCGCATCAGGACCATGTTCATTGCCCGATTGGCGATGGCCGTGTAGGTCATTTCCTCACGCCTCTCCCCCACCAACTCGTCGACCTTGTCGAACACGACGACGGTGTCGTAGAGCGAATATCCAAGGATCGTAAGGATCGCCACCACGGTGGCGGGTGTCACCTCGAACCCGCTCATGGAGTAGATACCGACGGTGAGAATGAGGTCGTGGCCCAATGCCACCAGGCCGGCCAGCGCCATCTTCCACTCGAGCCGCCACGTCATGTACAGGACCACCGCCGCCAAAAAGACAACCAACGCCAACAAGGCCCGCCGAGCGATGATCGCTCCGAACGTCGGGCCTACCGCGTCGAGGGACACCTCGGCCGCCGACGAACCGGTCACCGCCGCCACCGCCTCGACAAACCGCTGTTCGTCGTCGGCCTCCAGGAAACCCGTCTGAATCCGAACAGCTTCCCCCCCGTTCACCAATTGGATCTTGGCGTCGGCGGCCACCACCGTAGAGATCGCCTCCCTGATCTCGGCGACATCGGCACCGGCGGGGTTCTCAGCCTGGATCGCCACCCCCCCGCGAAAGTCGATCCCCAAGTTGAGCTGACGAAAGGCAAGCGAGCCTAGTGAGATCAGCACCAGCGCCGCCGATATCGTCAGATAACGGCGGCGGTTGCCGACGAAGTCGAAGTTCGACTCGCCCCGAAGAAGCCGACTCCACTTGCTCATGCCGTGGCGCCCTTCGGCTTGGGCAGCTGCCTACCTGCTGCGCTTCGAATCGAGAACCAGCTCCGCTCTGCCAGCCGGGTGTGGGCCAGTAGCCAGGTCGCCCGGTTGGTGAACGTCCTGGCTACGAACAGGTCGAACAGTGTGGCGAGCCCGAGCGACAGGGCGAAACCTTTCACAGGGCCCACCGCCAGCCAGTAGAGAAGACCGGCGGCGAGGAGAGAGACGGTGTCTGCGGTGATGATGGTGCGGTAGGCGCCCTTGAAGCCCTCGTCGACGGCCGACCGGATCGTCCGCCCGCCGCGTATCTCGTCCTTGATCCGCTCGAAATAGACGACGTAGGAATCCGCGGTAATTCCGATCGCGACGATGATGCCGGTCACTCCTGCCAATGTCAGCGTGAGCCCCTGGTAGAGGCCCAGCAAGGAGAAGGTGGTGATGAGAAGACCGCCGAATACGGTCAGACCGATCACCGCCACTAACCCGAGGGCGCGGTAGTAGACGAGCATCAGCACCGCCACCGCGATCAGACCCAGCAATCCGGCCAGTACGCCGATCCGTAAGGAGTCGGCACCGAGGGTGGCCGACACCGTCTGCACCTGACTCCGTTCGAAGGCGACCGGCAGAGATCCGTAGCGGAGCAAGACCCCGAGGTCTCTGGCTTCTGCTTCCGCTACCGCCCCAGAACCGCCGATTGAGATGATGGCCCGGCCTCCCGTGATACCGGTAGTCGGGTCGACATCGTCAGACACCGGCGGGGCGGTGATGACCTCGCCGTCGAGGACGATGGCAATCTTGCGCCGAGGGTCCGGGAAGATCCCGCCCGGGTATGAGGCTGCCGCTTGAGTGAGCCTGGCGAACTTGTCGGCTCCTTGGGCGCTCAGATCGAGCTGGACGATCCATTGTCCCTGGTTCGTGTCGAAGAACGGCAGGGCGTCGGCCACGTCGTTGCCGATCAGAGCAGCCGGCCCCACCTTGAACGCATCAACTATGGACCCGGCCTCGTCCTTCAGCGGGAGGTATGCCTCCCGGGAAGGATCGTCGGTGATGGTGAAGCCAGTTCCACCGTCGACCCCGGGAGGCAAGGTGGTGGTGGTCGAGGGGGGCGGCGATGTGGTCGTGCTCGCGCTTGTCGTGGTGGTGGTTGCCACCGTCGTCGTGGTGGTGGCCGCCTCGGTGGTCGTCGTAGTAGCGCCTGCCGTGGTAGTGGTGACTCCGGCACCGGTGGTGGTGGTGGTTCCGGGAACGGTCGTGGTGGTGCTTCCAGGAACGGTCGTGGTGGTGCTTCCGGGAACGGTCCTGGTGGATGGGGGCGTGGTCGTGGTGGTGGTGACGAGTGGGCTCTCCGGGGTAAAGGACTCATCCAACACCGGCCGGAAGGAGAGCTGGCCGGTTTGGCCGATCGCCTGGATAGCGCGTTCCGGGTCGCGAATTCCGGGAAGTTGCACCAAGACCGTGTTGGCGCCCGAGATAGCAATCTCGGGCTCCTGCACACCGCCGAAGTCTTCGATGCGGTTGATCATGATCTCGACGGCCTTATCCAGCACGTCTCGCTCGGTACCGTCGGGAGCGGTGAGGACCACCGAGGTGCCGCCTTGGAGATCGAGCCCGAGTTTGGGCGTGATTTCGCGCCACCACGTGAAGGCCAACCCGCCCCAGGCGAGCGCCAGCACCACCAGCAGACCGATCACCTTCCGACGCATGACTCAGCTACCGCTGGCGGCCTTGCCGGCGATGGCCCGCCGCGCCAGACGGAGTAAACCCTGCTCGACCTCCAGGACAATGGAGTCCTCGTCGATCTCGCGGATGACCCCCATGATCCCGCCGATGGTGTGTACATGGTCGCCCACTTGCAGCGTCGCTTGGAGCCGCTGTTGCTTCCGCACACGGTTTCTCTGCGGCCGCAGGATGAAGAAATAGAAAACACCGACCATCGCCAGCAAGAACAGCAGAGACGGCAGGCTGCTCGGGGAGGTGGTTTGGGCAAGCAAGGTCATGATGGGCATGAGGAAGGGTGGAAAAGCGTCGGCAACGTTAGCGGCGCGCCCGATTCAATCCCAGCGGAAGGCAAACCGAGCCGCCAGAGCCGCCAGCAAACCGATACCTAGTGCTCCGTCTGGGAAATAGCGTAAGGGTTACCAGACGGAGCACTAGGACTGACGGCGCATCTCGGCGGCCGCCCGCCTCTCCACAAGGGACCTGCGGAATGTCTCCCAGCTCTGCCTCCCGATGGCCCGACGGGCCGCTGCCATCAGGTCGAGGGTGTAGGCGAGATTGTGGATGCTGAGCAACCGAAGGGCGGTGATCTCCCCCACCGAGAGCAGGTGGCGCAGGTAAGCCCGCGTATGGGTCGAACACACCGAACACCCACAAGAACTCGACAGGGGCCGGTCGTCGGTGGCGAACTCGGCCCGGCGAAGATTGAAGTCACCTTCCGCCGAGAGGACCCGTCCGTGGCGGGCCAGCCGAGTCGGCCAGACACAATCGAACAAATCGGCACCGCGCTCGATGGCATCGAGCACCCCTTCGGTGTCGCCGAGCCCCATGACGTAGCGGGGCTTGTCGACGGGCAAACTACTCGTGGCGGCTTCCAGAGCGACCCGCCTCTCCTCCGGTGTCTCTCCGACCGACAGGCCTCCGATCCGCCCGAGCCCGGTCACCAGGTTGCGGGCGAAG
>CAYUKI010000163.1:0-5522 GCA_964445235.1 uncultured Acidimicrobiia bacterium
AGGGGCGTCGTGGGCCGACGAGACCCCACGATTATTTACCAGACGGTGCACTAGCTTGCCGGATTGATGGCAGCGGTCCGACCTGCGTTCACGATCGGGATCGAAGAGGAGTACCTGTTGGTGGATTTGGCCACCAGGAACCTGGTCAACGATCCCGATCCGCGTATGTTCGCCGACGCCGTGGAGGTGCTCGGGCCCCAGGTGACACCCGAGTTCCTGCGAACCCAAATCGAGATCGGGACTCGAGTTTGCGAGACGCTCCAAGACGCCCGCCAGCAACTGGCGTGGCTGCGTGGGGCCGTCAGCGAGGTGGTGAGCCGGTATGGGGTGGGGATCATCGCCTCATCAGCCCATCCGTTTGGCCTGTGGTGGGAGCAGATGCCCACCGACAAGGAGCGCTACAAGGTGCTGGCCGAAGACCTCGGTTGGGTAGCGCGCCGGCTGGTCATCTGCGGGATGCACGTCCACGTGGCCATCGAAGATCCCGACCTGCGGATCGACCTGATGGGTCAGGTCCGATACTTCCTCCCCCACATGCTGGCATTGAGCACTTCGTCGCCCTTCTGGGGTTCGCGCAACACCGGGCTGCGAAGCTACCGCACGTCGGTGTTTCGCACCATGCCGAGGACCGGGCTTCCGGAGGAGTTCTCGTCGTGGAACGAGTATGAGCGCCACGTCGACGTGCTGGTGCGGGCAGGGATCATCGCCGACGCTTCTAAGTTCTGGTGGGACGTTCGACCCTCCGCTCGCTACCCGACTCTCGAGATGCGGATCTCAGACATCTGCACGCGAGTCGACGATGCGATTACGGTGGCGGCCTGCTACGTCACCGTCCTCCACATGTTGTGGCGCCTTCGCACTCACAATCAGCGCTGGCGTAAGTACGCCGCCATGCTCATCTCGGAGAACATCTGGCGGGCCTCCCGCTACGGAGTCAGCGGGTCGTTGATGGACTACGGGATAGGAGAGTTGGTCCCGTTCCGGGATCTGGTCGAGGAGATCATCGAGCGAACGGCCGAGGATGCCGCCGCCCTTGGCTGTGTCGCCGAGGTGGCCCACGCTCGGGAGATCGTCGAGAACGGCACGTCGGCGGAACGCCAGATCGCCGTTTACGAGCAGGCGGTCGCGGCCGGCGCTTCCCCCGACGAAGCCTCTCGGTTGGTGGTCGACCATCTGCTGATCGATACGCAGTACGGCCTGTAGGCGGCCTGCAGCTCGATTTACCCTCGGGAGGACTCGGCCGGTACGGTGGGCGAATGACCCCCCGTGTTCGCCTCGCCGTACAGTTCCAGCCCCAACATGCCGAGTACTCCGAGATCCGGCGAGCGGTAGTCGAGGCCGAAGAGATCGGGGTCGATATCTCCTACAACTGGGACCACTTCTTTCCACTCTCCGGCGAAGCGGACGGCCTCCATTTCGAGTGCTGGACCATGCTCGGCTCGTGGGCGGAGATCACCGAGCGGATCGAGATCGGCGCCCTGGTCACTTGTAACACCTACCGGAATCCCGAGCTGGTCGCCGACATGGCGCGGACCGTCGATCACGCCTCCAACGGACGGTTGATCCTCGGCATCGGCGCCGGCTGGTTCCAACGCGACCACGATGAGTACGGATACGAATTCGGAACACCTGGCTCCCGCCTCGCCCTCCTGGCCGATGCCCTGCCCCGCATCGAATCGCGACTCACCAGACTCCACCCCCCCCCAACGCGCAAGATACCCATCCTCATCGGCGGAGGCGGCGAGAGGAAGACCCTACGCATGACTGCACGCCACGCCGACATCTGGCACGGTTTCGGCCGGCCTGATGTCATCCAGCACAAGAACGACGTGCTCGACCGGTGGTGTGCTGAGATCGGCCGCGATCCCTCCTCGATCGAGCGGTCGGCCGGGGCCGATCCGCGCAAGATCGAGCGTGCCGACGACTACGTGGCGGCCGGAGTCGGCCAGATCACGTTGGGGATGAGTGGGCCTCGCTACGACCTCGCTCCGGTCCGCGAATGGGTGGCCTGGCGCGACACCCGATAGCCTGGCTTCACCCCCGATGGCGTGGCTCGACACCGGATCGCCTGGCTTGAACCGATGGCCTGGCCCCCCCCCCACCCCTGCTTTTGGCGCGCGCCAGAACGGGGTTTCGGTCTTACTCCAGACCGAGTTGGTGGCGGAGGTCGTGTTGGACCCGCCGCGACTCGACGAGGATGAGCTCGAACAGATGGTGAACGTGGGCAGGGTCGAGGCCGTGGTGGGTGGCCTCGTCGCGGATGATGCCCAGCAGTTCCGCCTCCCGATCTGGTGATCGAACCAGCATGCCACGGGTGGCTTTGGCCCGCCCGATCTCGAGGGAGAGGTCCTGTCGACGGGACAGCAGTCGGACGATCTGGCGATCGATCTGGTCGATGTGGTTGCGAAGTCGGTTGACCCCGAGCGACGTCATCAGGGTGGCGAACTCGGCCGGTTCGAGTTGGCGGGGGCCGTCCGTCAAGGCCTCGCCCGGAGACGGATGCACCTCGACGATCACACCATCGGCGCCCACGCCCTGGGCGGCCAGCGCCAGCGGTTGGACCAAAGTGGGCCCTCCCGAGGTGTGGGACGGATCCACCATCACCGGCAGATGAGTCAACTCCTTGAGGGTGGGGACGGCGGTGATGTCGAGGGTGTCGCCCTCGGTGAAGGTGCGGATGCCGCGTTCCACCAGGACGATCTGGTCGTTGCCCTCGGCCAGGATGTACTCCGCCGCCCACAACCACTCGTCGAGTGTGGCGGATGGACCCCGTCTCAGCATGACCGGTTTGCCGACCCGACCCACCGCTCGTAATAGCTCGAAGTCCTGCATGGACCCCGCTCCCACCTCGAGCACCTCGATGTGGTCGGCCACGGGCTCGACGTCCCGAGCCTCGATGACCTGTGTGCAGGTCGGCAAACCGACCCGACGGCCAGCCTCCTCCAGCAGCCTCACCCCCTCGTGCCCGAGACCACGGAACGAGTAAGGCGAGCTCCCCTGCTTGAAGGCCCCCGCCCGCAAGACCGATGTCCCTTGGGCCGCAACGACCTCAGCAGCAGCGTTGATCTGTGCCTCGGATTCGATCCCACAGGGGCCGGCGACCACCGCGAAGGGGTCGAAACCGATCCGGGTCTTGCCGACCGAGACGACCGTATTCGGCCGACCGGGGGTTCTCGATGCTTTACGTTCCATGCTGGGCTCCTCTGCGAAGGTTGGGAGCTCCGGGAAAGAAAGACCCGGAGCGTTACTTCGGCTCCGGGTTCAGGGGTTGGTGCTGGTCGATCAGCTCATGCCGCCTGCCCGGGCGAAGGCCCGGTAAAGGCGAAATAGAAGTAGCTGGTGCTGTCGACCATGTGCGGAAGCGACGCTAGCGCCGGTTGGGTGGGGGAGCAAGAGAACGGCGTCGGGTCCGAGCGGCCAGGATCGCCATCGCCGCCAAGCCCACCAGCAAACCGGAGATCTGGTTCCAGGTGAACCGGCCGATGGTGGCGTCGCCGTTGCCGAAGCGGAGGCCGTCGAGCACGAAGCGCTGCAACCCGTACCAAGCCACCCAGATCCAAAAGAGCTGACCGTCTCGTAGTTTGAGGCGGCGCCCCACCAACCACAGCGCCGCCAACAGGATTCCGGCCCCCAGGAGGTCGTAGGCGGCCACGTGGTGATAGACCCCACACAACCCGTCCGGCCCGGCCGTGGCGGCTGTGCACTCCAACAGGTCGTGTTGGGGCGCAAGGTCATAGCCGGGCTTGATGCCGTATCCCCACGACGCTTCGGTGGCCCGCCCGAGATGCTCGACGATGGCCAGGTCCCCAATTCGACCGACCACCGTGCCCAAAGCCAGACCGAAGGACGAGGCATCGAGGGTTGCAAGGATTGGCATGCCGAGCCCTCGCATCCGATAGGCACCGGCGATGATGCCCCCCGCCAGACCCCCCAGGATCGAGAAGTTGCCGCCGAAGGGGTTGAGGGCGTCGACGATGGAAGCGCCCCCGGCCAGCTGAGCAGGTACGGTCATGTACCGGGCTCCCAACAGGGCTCCCACCAGACCCCAAGAGAGGCACGACTGGTACTTGACCGTGTCCCCACCCCGCCGGCGCAGTTCCTTGGTAGCGATCCAGCCCCCGATCACGAAGCCGATCGCCGCGAACAAACCGTGCAGAGACAGCCGCACCGGACCGACATTGAAGATTGGAATGGGCGGATAGGAGATCACGGCCAGCATCATGAGGTCTCCTTCTGGAGCGCCGATCGCAGGTCCCGCTCCACCTCTTCGAGCCCGTCAACGTAGGCGTCGAGCTGGCTCCGCAGTTCCCGGATGTCCTGGGTCGCCGCGTCGGCCGACTGTGCCCCGAGCGCAGCCGCGCCCATCTTTACGGCGAGGGTCTCGATACCGGTGACCGTGGCCGCCACCCGTGACAACGTTTCGTTGCGGCGCGCCCCGATGTTTTCGACCTCTTCGAGCTGCTCGCCGATCTCCACGGCGACCGGGGAGTTCTCCGGCAACGAACGCAGCCTTCGGACCAGTCCCTGGGCGTCGACCGCCGCCAGGAAGGCTGCGGCCCGTTGCGACCACACCACCGAGTCGTACAGTCGGTGGAGGGCGTCGGTGACCCGCACCCGCATCCCGCCGAATTCCTCTCCCCCCCCCACCTCAGTGGCGGCGTCCTCGAAACGGTCCCGAGCACGAAGAGCGGCCGTCATGTATTGGAGATGTTCTCCGTCGAGGACCGTCAGGTCGCGATCGAACTGGGGCTCGAGCACGGCCGAAACCAGCTTCGGATCCCGCAGGTGGAGGAAAACCGAGGTCAACCAGGCCGCCACACCCGCCCCGATTACAAACGGAAGGCCGATGCCGCTCACCAACCCGATTCCCGCCAGCGCTCCGCCGGTGAGCAAGCCGGCCGGAGATACAGTGGCCCGCAGCAACAGCGCCCCGCGCCGCACCCGCGGGTCGTATTTCAGAACGGCGCCGGCCTTGCCAGCCATCAGAAGTTGGAAACCACCTGCTGGAACACCCGCTCGATGGTGAGCGGATCGGTGGCCCGGTAGAGGCGAGCGCGCGAGGCATCGGCGATGGCGGCAAGCTCATCGACGTTGGCATCTTCTCCGTAGGCGACCGGAAACACCCGCACCGGGTCCCGTTCGGTGGAGCCGAGGTATGACAACAAGGCGTCAAGGTCGCAACCGGGAGGATCGTCTTCGCATTTTCCGTCGGTCAGCAGAAGGACCGCGTTGATGCGGGTCGGGTCGTAACCGTCTCGTATCGCCTGCACCGCTGCCCGGGTGCTGTCGTAGAGGCCGGTGCCGCCGTCGGCGATGAGGCCGTCGATATAACCATCGATATCGTTGCGAACCGTGGCCAGCTTGGCGGGGGGAACGAGCTCGATGTAGTCGAGATCGCCGTCGAGGTACGTCGAGAAGATCCACAGACCCACCTCGTCGTCGGGTTTGAACTCATCGAGTGATGCCTTCACGGCCAATTTGGCCAGCTCCAGCTTGGTGTCACCCGAGCCGGGGACCGGTTC
>CAYUKI010000164.1:0-4445 GCA_964445235.1 uncultured Acidimicrobiia bacterium
TGGTGAGCGTCGAGGACGCCGCCGGCCTTCGCTGGGAGCTGGTGGTGGTCGTTCCGTGAGGCCCGGCGGCGAAGGCTCCGGGTCCACGCCGAGAAGTATCGAATCGACTGCCAATGTAGGGTCCATGGTCCCTTCTGACCGCAAGACCTCCGCGCCACCATCACCCTATGAGTCGTCTGTTGGCGGTGCTGCTGGCGATCTGGATGGCTGCCTGCGGGGGCGGCAACACAAGTGAACCGTCATCAACCACGGTACCGACCGTCAAGGTTTTCGGTTGGGTGAAATTCGTCGAGACTGGTCCCGAGCGATACGTCGTTGATTTCGATGAAGCCCAGTTCTTGACCGGCACCGAAGCGGCTGCGGCTGCGGCCGCAGACGGAGCAGAGTCACCCCCCCCCAACGACTTCTACATCCGGAACAGCGACCCCGCGTTGATCAGATATGAGCTCGATCCCTCGGCGGTCGTCGAGCTGACCGGTGAAGCAGGTGGTGGCGGTATCACCACGTTCCCGACCACCGTTGCCGAATGGACGGCATGGACGGTCGGGTCTGGCGCACCGACCGGTTGGGTCTGGTACGGCCAGGCGCTCCTACCATTCTGGCTGACGGTCGAAAACGGCCGGGTCGTCGAAGTGACGGAGCAGTATCTGCCCTAGGCGGCTGATTGCTCCACAACCGCGCTAGTCCGGAAAGGCCTCTTCGAGCGACGCCAAGGCGGCCGGCTTGATTTCGTCCCAGTTAGCGTTGGCCGACTTGGAGATGGTCACGAAGTCGGCGGTCATGAACACGCTGGTGACACCGGCGATACCAAGCAGAGCTGTCCCGAGCGGGTCGTCAGTTCCGGGTAACAGGGTCTTCGGTCCGCCCACGGGCTTTCCAACCGTGAACTTCACGGCATTGGGGTTGGGGGTCGGTTCGACGCGGACCATGGAAAGCCGAGAGTAGCCGTGCCGGTCGGCGTCGATGTCGGCGGCACCTTCACCGATCTGGTGGCCTGGGACGGCGCCACTCTTCGTACCGCCAAACTGCCGACCACCGACAACCAAGCCGACGCGGTCATCATCGGAGTGGCCGGCCTTCCCGAGGGCGACGTGGTCCACGGCACCACTGTCGCCACCAATGCCTTACTGGAGCGAACGGGCGCCCGGGTGGCCCTCATCACCGACCCGGGCCTCGAGGACCTGATCGAGATCGGACGGCAGGACCGACCCTCTCTTTACGACTCCTTCGCCGATCGACCCGAACCCCTCGTGCCTCGCTCCCTTCGCCTCAGCAAACCCGACCGGTCGGCTCTGCAAGGGGTCGAGGCGGTGGCGGTGGTCCTCAAGGATGCCTATCGCGACCCCACCCGGGAACGGAAGATCGCCGCCGAGTTGAGCGGCTACGACGTGTCGCTGTCGAGCGAGGTGTCGCCAGAGTTCCGCGAGTTTGAAAGGGCGTCGACGACCGTGCTCAACGCCTACCTAAGGCAACGGGTGGCGTCATACCTCTCCAACTTGGAGGCGAGGCTCGGTCCGCGCACTGTTTCGGTCATGCAGTCAAGTGGCGGTTTGGCCCCGGCCGGAAAAGCCGCCCACCAAGCCGTCTCAATCCTTCTCTCCGGACCAGCCGGGGGAGTCATGGCGGCGGCGGCGCTAGCAGCTGCCCTCGGTCACCGGCGGGTGATCTCCTTCGACATGGGCGGTACCTCGACCGACGTGTGCCGAATCGAAGAAGCCACCCCCCAAGTTGCACACCGGCGCAAGGTCGGTGGCTACCCATGTTCGGTCCCGGCCGTGGGAGTACACACAATTGGCGCCGGGGGAGGGAGCATTGCCTGGGTCGATTCGGGAGGTGCGCTCCGGGTTGGTCCACGCAGCGCCGGAGCGCGGCCCGGCCCGGCCTGCTACGGCGGGGGGGGGAAGGAACCGACGGTGACCGACGCCAACGCGGTAATGAGCCGAATCGGCGACGAGCTGGCCGGCGGCTTGCGCCTCGACCGCCCGGCGGCGATGGTTGCGATCGCGCCGCTGGCCGAGCAACTGGGAATCGGCCCCACTCTTGCGGCTTTGGGCATCGCCAAGGTGGTGGAGGCTCACATGGAGGGCGCCATCCGGGTGGTCTCGGTCGAGGAGGGAGCCGACCCCCGTCAGGCCCACCTGTATGCATTCGGAGGCGCCGGGGCGCTGCACGCCACGTCCTTGGCCCGCCGGCTGGGAATGCTCTCGGTGATCGTCCCTCCCCTTCCCGGAGTCTTCGCCGCCCTCGGTCTATTGCTGAGCCCGCCGCGCCACGACCGGGCGCGCACCGTCCTTCTCGACCGCGACGTAGGTCTTGAAGGCGTCTGCCGCCAAGTGGCCGACGAGGCACGACGCGCCCTCGCCGGTACGGTGGTCTGGTCGGTCGACGTTCGCTACCGCGGCCAGTCGCACGAGACCTCCGTTGATTACGCGCCGGCCGAAGGTTGGGCGATGCTGGTGGATCGATTCCATGAGACCCACCGGAGCCGCTTCGGTTTTGCCCGTCCCGAGGCGCCGGTGGAGGTGGTGACAGTGAGGGCGACCGTCACCGGCCAACCGGTCTTGCGGTGGTCCGACCTGCCCGAGCATACGCCGGTGGGAGTGGCGCGACTCGGGTCACGAACGATGTTGACTGCCGACGGCCAGGTGACCGGGGAGCGTTGGTGGCGCCCGGCCCTCCCGGTGGGCGCCGAAGTTATGGGACCTGCGGTGATCGAAGAACCAACCGCCACCTGCTATCTCGGTCCCGCGGAACGTCTGGTGGTTCACCCGTCCGGAGCCTTGGAGATCACCTGGTGATCGACGGCATCGGGTTGGAGGTCGGTCGGCATGAACTGTCGGCGGTGGCGGCGGAGATGGGCGAGACCCTCCGCCGGACCGCCTACTCACCCAACATCAAGGAGAGAGCCGACTGTTCGGCGGCAGTATTTGTCCCCGACGGCGAGATGCTGGCGCAGGCCGAGCACATCCCCGTACACCTGGGTTCGATGCCGGCGTCTGTGCGGGCGATCCTCGATAGGTTCGAACCCGAACCCGGTGTGCAATACGCGGTCAACGACCCCTACGCCGGAGGCACCCATCTCAACGATCTCACCTTGTTGCGGGCGGTGTTCGCCGGGGGTCGGCACATCGGCTGGGTGGCGAATCGAGCCCACCATGCCGATGTCGGAGGGGAGGCGCCGGGTTCGATGCCGGCCACCGCCACCCGCCTCGACCAGGAGGGATGCGTGGTTGCTCCGATGATGGCGGTACGCGACGGTGTCTGGCTCGACGATTTCCTCGATCCATTCCTGGCCGCGAGCCGCACCCCCGAGGAGCGGCTCGGGGATCTCGCCGCTCAGCTCGGGTCCAACGAGGTAGGCAGCCGCCGGTTGACCAGGTTGGCCGAGACAGACGGCAGCGACTCTTTTGGAGAGCTGGCGAACCGGCTCCTTGGCTACGGCGAGAGACGCATGACGGCCGCCCTCCACGCCCTGCCCAACGGCGAATACTCGTTCTCCGATCTCCTCGAATGGGGCGAGCGCGACCTGGTCATCTCGGTGGTGGTGACCATCACCGACGGCCACCTCCGAGCCGACTTCACCGGTTCCGATCTCCAGATCCCCGGCAATCTCAACGCCGTCGAAGCTGTGACCCGCTCCTGCCTCTACTACGCCGTCCGTGTCGCCACCGATCCCACCATCCCTGCCAACGATGGGTGCTACCGGGTGGTTGATCTGGTTGCCCCCTCCGGGTCGATCGTTAACGCCCTGCCCCCGGCAGCCGTGGCGGCCGGCAACGTCGAGACCAGCCAGCGCATCGCCGATGTCTTGCTCGGCGCCCTGGCGCAAGCGGCTCCGGACCGGGTGCCGGCCGCCTCTCAGGGAACGATGAACAATATTCTCATCGGCAATGACCGGTTCGCCTACTACGAGACCGTCGGGGGGGGGCAGGGAGGCCGTCCGGGCCGAGCCGGTCAGTCTGGTATCCACACGGGCATGACCAACACGCTCAACACCCCCATCGAAGCATTGGAGAACCACTATCCACTCCGGATCACCCGCTACACCCTCCGGCGGGGGTCGGGCGGGGTAGGGAGGTTCTCCGGAGGTGAAGGGATCGAGCGCTCGATCGAATTCTTGGAACCGGCCGTGGTGTCTCTCATCGGCGAGCGTCGTCGCCACCGGCCCTACGGGCTGGCGGGAGGAGGACCGGGAGCTTGCGGCGAGGACTGGTTGACTCGAAAGGGTTCGACCCCCGAGCGGTTGCCGGGAAAGTGCACGTTCTCGGTGGAGGCCGGCGACCGTCTCTTGGTGAAGACCCCGGGCGGAGGTGGCTGGGGCGGCGTTTCCGGGCGGGGAACCGGAGCCGTTCGCGCTTCGGGCGAGGGCCCTTAGCCGTTCGCCCCCTAGGCCCAGCCCCCTATTTCCCAGGCAGAGCACTAGCCCCCTTGGCCCCTCTCCCATC
>CAYUKI010000164.1:4455-5498 GCA_964445235.1 uncultured Acidimicrobiia bacterium
TGCCCTGGTGGGACTGCTCGGCCGGGACCGGGTGTTGGATCATCCGCTCGAGCTCCACGTCTACTCGAGGGACTCCTCGGTGGCCCGCGGCCACGCCTCGGTGGTGGTCTTCCCGAAGTCGACCGACGAGGTGGCGGCGGTGGTGCGGCTGGCCGCTCAATACCGGGCGCCGGTCGTGGCGCGGGGCGCCGGCACCGGTCTGGCCGGAGGAGCGGTGCCGAGTGAGGGCGGCGTCGTCGTCTCCCTGCTCGGCCTCAACTCGATCGATTCGGTCAGCGCCGAGGATCGGACCGCCTGGGTCGGTCCGGGGGTCATCAACCTGGACCTGAGCCGAGCGGTGGCAAGCCACGGCCTCCACTTCGCCCCCGACCCGTCCTCGCAGTCGGCCTGCACGATCGGAGGCAATATCGCCAACAACTCGGGAGGCCCACATTGCCTGGCCGAGGGTTCCACCGTCAACCACGTGCTGGCGCTGGAGGTGGTGCTAGCCGACGGGTCCGTGATCACGGTGGGTTCGGCTGGTCCCGATCCGATCGGGTTCGACTTGCGCGGCTTGGTGGTCGGTTCGGAAGGGACGCTGGGGATTGTCACGCGGGCCCTCGTCAAGCTCACTCCTAATCCGCCCGACGTGCGGACGTTGCTCGCCTCCTTCCCCTCCGTGGGAGCGGCCGCCGGGGCGGTTTCTGGGATCATCGCCGCCGGATTGGTGCCGGCTGCTCTCGAGATGATGGATCGGGAGATGGTGCAGGCTGTCGAGAACTGGCTTCATGCCGGCCTTCCCACCGAGGACGCCGCCATCCTGCTCGCCGAGGTGACCGGCGTCACGGAAGCCGTCGGAGCTGAGGCCGCCATCGTTGCTCGTATTGCCGAGGCCAACGGCGCTCGAACAATTCGCATGGCGGCTGACGAAGAGGAGAGAGCCTTGCTGTGGAAGGGTCGCAAGTCGGCGTTCGGTGCCGTCGCCCAAGCCGCTCCCAATTACTACCTACACGACACCGTGGTTCCTCGCACCCGGTTGGTTGAGGTCATGGAGGAGGTGTATC
>CAYUKI010000165.1:0-4243 GCA_964445235.1 uncultured Acidimicrobiia bacterium
CGACACCTGGCGCTGACGAGCCCCTCCCCGGCGTGGGCCCCCGGGGGGGCCCCCACTTTCAACTTTGGGGGGGGGGGGGGGGGGGGGGGGGTGCTCGAACCGCCCTCGGCGCGGCCGGTCATCATCGAAGACGGCTGTTTCATTGGCAGCCGGTGCATCATCGTGGAGGGCGCCCTGGTCGAGGAAGGAGCGGTGCTCGGTGCCAACACCACCATCACCAGCTCCACCCCCATCATCGACGTCACCGGCCCCCAACCCGTGGAGTACCGGGGGCGAGTGCCCGCCCGCTCGGTAGTGGTGCCGGGGACCCGCCCCAAGCAGTTCCCGGCCGGCACGTACGAGTTGCAGTGTGCCCTCATCATCGGTCTGCGCACTGCCTCCACCGATGAGAAGACCTCCCTCAACGAGGCCCTTCGCACATTCGAGGTGCCCGCATGAGCGCGACTCGGCGATGACACTCCTCGACACCCTGATCGAGCTGGTCGATCAGCCGTCGGAGACCGGCGACGAAGGCCGCCTCTGCACGCAAATCGCTGCCCGCCTGCTTGCCACCTTCTCGGCCGGCCAGGTGGGGCGCCTCGGCAACTCCCTCGTCGTCGGTCCTCGCAGCGGGCGCCCCTTGATCCTTCTGGTCGGCCACCTTGACACGGTTCCCCGCCAAGGCCAGGGACGGGCGCGTCTCGAGGGCGGCCGATTGTTCGGCTTGGGAGCGGCGGACATGAAAGGGGGGTTGGCGGTGATGATCCATCTCCTCGAAGACCCCGAGGTCCGCCTCGGTCATTACGACGTGGTCGGGGTGTTTTACGAGGGGGAAGAAGGACCGTCGGCCGGCAACGGTCTCGAACCCGTTCTCCAGGAGATGGAGTGGCTGCGGGCCGCCGAGTGTGCGGTGGTGCTCGAACCGTCCGATCTGGAGATTCAGATGGGATGCACCGGCGTGATCAATGCCAGGGTCGTCTTCACAGGTCGGGCCGTCCATTCCGCCCGCCCGTGGCTGGGCGAGAATGCCATCAGCAAAGCCGGCGACTGGCTCGCCGAGATGCACCGGCGGCCACCGACCCCCGTAATCGTCGACGGCCTCGAATTCCGGGAGGTGTTTTCGGTCACCACCGCCGCCGGCGGGGTCGCCACCAACGTCATTCCCCCCCGGTTCGAGGTGAATCTCAACTACCGCTTTCCTCCGACGCTGACCATCGCCCAGGCCGAAGAGAGACTCCGAGACGTGTGTCGGCTCGCCGACATCGTCGAGGTGGTCGACAGCGCCCCCGCCGGCTCGGTGGCGGTGCATCATCCCATCTTCACCCGGCTGGCTCAGATCAGCGGCGCACGCCGCACCGCCAAACAGGGTTGGACCGATGTCGCCCGGCTCGGCGCCCACGGTATCGCCGCCGTCAATTATGGACCCGGCGAAGCCGGCCAGGCCCACCAGGCCGAGGAGGGCATCGCGGTGGCCAACCTCGACGAGGCGTTCGCCAACTTGCGATCGGTCCTGACCAGCTAAGCGGGGGAACCGAACCCCTTCTCACCTGCGTACCCCCCCCCTTTCCGGGCTTTTGGCGCGCCAAGTACGACCTATAGGTCGGGCTGGTTCAAGCGGTGAAACGAGCAGGTCAGGTCAGCTCCATCGACATCTCGAGGGCGCGGGTGGCGTGGGGCCAGATCACGAGCTCCGATCCGGCCAGTTCGATGGACATCTCTCCGGGTTTGGCGAGGGTGATCACCACACCCCGGTCGGCGGCTTGTATTCGGAACCGGTGCCCGGACACCTCTTGCCGCGACGCGACCTCCATCCACGCCCCTCCGTCGATCCGCAACTGTGCCCCCCCCCGGAGGTTGATCGGCAGGCGCGGACCGACCGGTGTGTCGTCGATCTGCTGCTTCGATAGCGTGATCTCCACCGTGCGGCCCTCCAATGCGAAGCGGGCCGCCAGCCGTGGGGAACCGAGTCGTACCTCAACCTTGCCGCGATGTTCGGAGAGCTCGACGACCTCGGAGCTAAAGGCCCCTAATGGCTCGATGAATACGGGCCTCACCATGACCGGCCACCCGACGGTCTTATCGTCGAGGTAGGAGAGCGATGTGGTGCCGGGATCCAACACCGCCGACAATTCGGCCAGCTCGATGTGGATCTCGGCCTGGCCGTCGGCGTCCCAATCCTCGGTGGCTAGGACCGATCCTGTACGCCGGTCGGCGGTGCGGGCAGCCACCAATAGCCGGTGGCCCTCCTCACGGTCGCCGCCGCCCAGGTAATGGGCATGGGATTGAGCCGACAGAAAGGCGGGTTGGGAAGGGGGGGGGACGCGGTCGCTCCACTTGGCAGACAGGCGCAGCATCTTCCTATAGAGCAGGTCTGCGCCGGGGTCGAAGGCCAGCTGCTGACGCCACCGGGGTGCGGCGGATCCGGGCCAATCTTCCACCAGGGCCACTCGCTCGGTTGGGGGGTGGAGGTCTAGGTATTCCGAGGGAGTCAGT
The DNA here is from genome assembly GCA_964445235.1 of uncultured Acidimicrobiia bacterium. Lineage (GTDB taxonomy): Bacteria > Actinomycetota > Acidimicrobiia > Spongiisociales > ZC4RG35 > CAYUKI01. The sequence goes on from CAYUKI010000165.1 coordinate 2,473, forward strand.
GTCTCGGTGGGAGGGGCCAGCACGGCGCCGAGATCGGCGGCTGTCACCGGTGTCACCGCCGCTTCCTGACCGATGGGAACCGCCACGAGGGTGGTTCCGAGATGGTCGACGATGCCGGCTTCGACCTTGCCGATGAAGGCCCCGGCGTCGATCAGCACATAACGCAGTCCGGCTACTGCCAGAGTTTCGGCCAAGAAGCCCTGCCAGGCTCCCAGGGCAAGCCAGGCGCCGCCGATCGTGGCCCCCACCGTGGCGGAGATTGTGTCGACGTCGGTCTGCAGCTGGAGCCGTCGATCCCGGCGGGGCAGCATGGCCAGCACCGGATCGGCCCAGCCCCCCCCCAGCCATTCGATGGCGCCGCCCACTGCCGCCAGACGGTCGAGCAGGGGCTGATCGAGAGACGCGAGCAGCTGGCCCGCGGCTCGGACCGCCAGCCTGACTCCCGGCGCGGGCCCGGAACCCTTCGCCGCCTCGATCGTCTCGGCGATCGCCGCCAGGTCGGCGGAGTTCGAGGCCCGCACTGCCACTATCACTTTCGACTCCTCTCTTTCACCCGCCACCGACCCATGCCGACCAAGAGCAGGGCGATGGGGACCACCCAGAGGAGCACGGGTTTCAGGGCGACGGCGAGTACCAAAGCTGCAACCAACAGCGTTCCCCGCCAGGTCAGACGGTTGATGGCCGGCACCGCCAGCCACACGGCTCCCAGCACCAAGCCGCTCCGCAGTGCAATGCCACCGCTGGTGGCGTCCCCCCCGAATAGGCCGGCGTAGATACCAACTCCGCCGACCATCAACCCCGCCGCCGCCACCCCGATCAGGATCCGGTTCGACACGGGCTCACCCTAATCACCGGCCGCGACCAGGTAACGGGCAGCGCACGAGCCTCGGTCACCTACACTTTCGCGGTGCCCATCGACATCGACATCGCCCATGTGGCGCGCCTGGCCAGGCTGGGTCTGACCGATGAAGAACTGTCCTTCTACCAGCGTCAGCTGGGCGTCATCCTCGAGCACGCCGCCAAGGTCCAGGCTCTCGACACCACCGGCGTGGAACCCACCGCCCACCCACTTGCCTTCGTCAACGCCTTCCGGGAGGACGTGACTGTCGCCCCCCTCGACCGTGAACGGGTGCTCGAACAGGCGCCCCTCACTGAGGACGGCTTCTTCGTGGTCCCTCCACCGCTCGAGGGAACGTGACGCCGGCAGATCTGAGTGTCGCCGAGGCGGCCCGTAAGTTGGCCGCCGGTGAGACGACTTCGCTCGAGATCACCGAGGCCGTCCTGCGGCGGGCCGCCCAGACCGAGGCCGAGCTCCACTGTTACCTCACAATCGATCAGCAAGGCGCCCTCGCCTCCGCGGAGGAGTCCGACCGCCGGCGACGGAAGGGAGCGGTTTCAGCGCTGTCGGGGATCCCCATCGCCCTCAAGGACAACATGTGCACCGACGGTATCGAGACCACCTGCTCATCGCAGATACTGGCCGGCTACCGGCCCCCCTACGACGCGACAGTGGTTCGACGCTTGCGAGCAGCCGGGGCGGTCATCGTCGGCAAGACCAACCTCGACGAGTTCGCCATGGGATCGTCGACCGAGAACTCCGCCTACGGACCGACCCACAACCCCTGGGATCCGGGTCGGGTTCCGGGCGGCTCCTCGGGTGGCTCGGCAGCGGCGGTGTCGGCGGGTTCGGCGCTGGCAGCGCTCGGGTCCGACACCGGCGGTTCGATCCGCCAGCCCGCCTCCTTGTGCGGGGTGGTGGGTTTCAAGCCCA
>CAYUKI010000165.1:4253-5477 GCA_964445235.1 uncultured Acidimicrobiia bacterium
CTACGGCCGCGTCAGCCGTTACGGTCTGGTCGCCTTCGCCTCGTCGCTCGACCAGATCGGACCGATCACACGGACGGTCGAGGACGCCGCCCTCATCTTCTCGGTCATCGGCGGACACGATCAAAAAGACGCCACCTCCTACACCGGCGAGATGCCCGAGTTGTCGGCGCTCGGGAGCGGGGTGGCAGGCTTGCGCATCGGCGTCGTCCAAGAAGCCTCCGGAGCGGGTTTCGAACCCGATGTGGAAACGGCCTGCCGGCAGATGGCCGAGCGACTGACCGCAGCGGGCGCTTCCCTCGAGGAGATCTCCGTGCCCACCTTCACCGTTGCGCTCTCTGCCTACTACCTGATCGCCCCGGCCGAGGCCTCCGCCAACCTGGCTCGCTTCGACGGGGTTCGCTACGGGTTGCGCGAGGAAGGCACCCACGTCGAGGAAATGATGGCCCGCACCAGGGCTGCGGGGTTCGGGCCCGAAGTCAGCCGCCGCATCCTCCTCGGCACCTATGCCCTCTCGGCCGGCTACTACGACGCCTTCTACGGACAGGCCCAACGGGTTCGGACTCTCCTCATCAACGAACTCAAGGCGGCGTTCGAGCGTGTCGACGTGCTGATTCTTCCTACCAGCCCAACCACAGCATTCGAGATGGGGGCGAAGACGCAGGATCCCCTTTCGATGTACCTCACCGACGTTTGCACGATCCCCGCCAATCTGGCCGGCACGCCGGCGATCTCGGTGCCGATCGGTCTCGATCGATCCGGCCTTCCCATCGGCATCCAGGTGATGGGCCGGGCCTTGGGGGAATCGGTCATGTTGGCGGTGGCTGCCGAAATCGAACGGTTGGCCCGTTTCACCGCCCGTCCGCCCATGCTCGAGGCCTGGTCATGAACGCCGATTGGGAACCGGTGATCGGCATCGAGACCCACGTCGAGCTGGCCACAGCCTCGAAGATGTTCTGCGGCTGCCCGGTCACCTTCGGAGCTCCGCCCAACACCGCAGTATGCCCGACCTGTCTCGGCCTGCCGGGCGCACTCCCGGTACCGAATCGGCGGGCCATCGAATCGATCATCGCCATCGGTCTGGCGCTCGAGTGCCAGGTGGCTCCCAGCTCGGTTTTCCATCGCAAGAACTACTTCTACGCCGACCTCCCCAAGAACTACCAGATCAGCCAGTACGACCTGCCGGTCTGCGTGGGCGGGGGCCTCGAATTCATCCTGGAGGGGGAG
>CAYUKI010000166.1:0-5412 GCA_964445235.1 uncultured Acidimicrobiia bacterium
CCCATCCCAGACCATCTCCATCACCCGCGCCTCCAACTCCCCCAACCGGGGCAGCGCCGACCGATCTAACGGCGGCGAACCAAGCGGTCTCCCCGATCGGCGTCTTGGCGACATGAAGAGCATTGACCCTAGCTTGCGTCGGACAAGAGAGGCCGCCAGCTACGACGTAACATCGTTGATCGGTGGCCACACCCGACATCGAAGACACTCCCAGCGGCCCAGCCCGACAGAGGGGCAAGGCGGGTCTCCCCGTCCGACTCGCCGGGCTCGCATTCGTTGCCGGCTCATTAGCGCTGGCCGTCATCCTCGGATCCAGCTTCGGAAAGGACCCGAATCTCGTCGCCAGCCCACTGATCGGAATGCCAGCCCCCGACATCACCCTCCCATACCTCGCCGACACCGGCGACTTTTCGCTTCTTCAGCTTCGTGGAAACGTAGCCGTCGTCAACTTTTGGGCGTCGTGGTGTGTCCCCTGCCGAGCCGAGCACGCCGACCTGGTCGCCACCGCAGACGCCTTCGTGGAAAAGGGGGTTCGTTTCGTCGGTGTGCTCTATCAGGATGACCCGGAACCGGCGATCAACTTCCTCGATGAACTCGGCTGGGGAAGCAACTACCTCTACTTGGTCGACCCTGGCTCCCGAGCAGCGATCGCCTTCGGCGTGTTTGGCGTCCCCGAGACTTTCTTCATCGATGCCGAGGGGTTCATCGTTGCCAAGATCATCGGCCAGGCCAACGCGATTCTGCTCGGCTCGACTCTCGATCAGATCCTGCGAGGAGAGCAACCAGGTGAACGCACTGTCGGTACCGTCCAAAACGGTCCGGGAGGCTAAGCCACCAGACCACAGAAGAATAGGTGGGACCTTCCCACGCCCTAGGTCGGGGCGCGTGCCCTCATCCGCGCTTATCAGGCATGCTCCGCCTCATGGGAATCGCCCTGCCACGCCTCTCGCCCCTCCCGCACGGCTAGGGCCGCGATGCCGAACGCAGCTAGGGTGTCGGCCCACCACAATCCCCAGGCGGCATTGAGCACCAGACCACCGAGGAGTATCGCCGACAGATACGCACACAGCGCAGTCTCGGTCGAGTCGGCCAGGATCACAGGGTTGCCGAGTTCCCGCCCGGTGCGGCGTTTCGCCCACGCCAGCAAAGGCATCACCACCAACGACACACCGGCAAGGACGATGCCCACCGTCGACTCGCCCGCCTCGGCACCAGTTATGAGGTCGCGGACCCCTTCGACAACCACGTACCCAGCCAGAACGAAGAAGCTCAACCCGATGAGACGCAACGCCCGCCGTTCCCTCTCCTCGGCGACCTCCCGGAGCTGCCAGAGCACCACGCCACCGGCGAACACTTCGATGAACGAATCGAGACCGAACCCGACCAGCGCCAGCGAGCCGGCAGCGATACCGGCACCAACCGCGATGATGCCCTCGACCACGTTCCAGCCGATCGTCAACCACGCCAACCTTCGTCCGCGTTCAACGAGGAACGCCCGACGGTCCATTGCTATCCCTCGATGCAGCTCGGACACAGGCTCATCTCAGGGAAGCGCCTCCAGGACAGCCCGTAGCTCATCGGGATCGACTGCGCCTTCGAAGCGGACGGCGATCAGTCCGGCATCGTCGACGACAAACACCCACGGCTCGGACGGAAGCCGCCACGCGTCCACCGCTTCAACCACCCGCAGCTCCTCCGGGGTGGTGGCGTCGAGGTTCTCGTAGATCTCGACGTGGACAAAGTTCATCTCCGGGAAGTCGGGGGCTACCTGCTTGACGTTGTCGAGTATCGGACCGCAGGTGGCGCTCTGGCAGAACGCGGGTGTTGCGAACACCACTACGGTCGGCCGGCCCGAGGCGAGGGCGGCGTCGAGCGACAACTCATAGAAGCGGGGATCGGGGTCGGGGTCGGTGGTGATCTCCGACAGGTCGGCGACCTCGTCAGCGGTCGGGGTCCGGGCCGACGGTGCCGGGTCGCCCACGGTCGGCGCCCGCTCGTCTTCAGCCACATCGAATGGGATCAACAGGCCGGGAGGGGCGCCCGGGCTGTGAGCGGCGATCTGCCAGCGGCCCGATCGGTCAAAGGTCACCTCCGCTCGATAAAGACCACGAACCTCGGGGACAGTCCACATGAATGATCCGGTCACGGCGAAGGACGGCTCCACCGCCTCCGGCGAATAAAGCTCGAACTCGACCGGCAAGTCGGAGGCGGCCAAGGAATCGCCATCAGCAGCGACGAGACCAACCAGAAGGCGCTGGGAGCCGACCGCCAGATCGGCATTGGCCACCACCGGGAACGAGTCCTGAGGAATCCCTGCACCGGTGCTGCCGCCACATGAGGCAGTAAGAGCAGCCAAAGCGACAGCCACCATCCAGCCGCTGCCAGCGGCACGGACTGTCGTATCGGTTGGTATCGCCCCTCCTCGAGATCTCCAGCTACTACCCAACGTAGCGGCAAACGCCCGCAACAACGATTCCGTCGCCTTCGATCCGTGGCGTCTGAGCCCGTCAGGCAGTCGGTCGCACTGGAGTCGGGAAGGATGGCATTGGTTGCTCCTTGGCCCGCGTTGCAGAGTCATGCGCTGTCCAAGGGTGATTGCCATGTCATCGGTCTGGTAACGGTCTAAAGAGCCTTTCTCCCCTGTCCTCCCGACCCGGCGTGGGATGCATTGGCCAATGAGGTGATGCGACATGATGTACTGCCCTGGACTAGTTCTGCGGCGGCTCTTCCAACCGCAGGTTCACCGCCGTTTACGGCGATCGAACCGTCTTCAGCGAAGAAGGACGCGACGGCATTTGGGTCGTGCGAACTCCAGGCTGCCGTGTAACGAGTAGCGAAGGCCTCAAGTTGGTCGGCTGTCATTCGGGTAAGGGTACGTGGCGTTGACTGGCCCTGCTTCTTCGCTGACGCGACCAGATCAACAGATCTCGCGCAGTAACACCCGAATAGCCAACCCGCCCGGGATCGGCACTTCCAGGGCGGGGTTGCCGTGTCTGCATCTGAGGTTGACCCGTGTGCGGTACGTAGACTTCCTGCCAAGGAGGCCGCTAGTGCGTCGCTGGTCTGTTGTTGGTGCGATCGGCTGTGTGGTTGTGGTCGGCGGGTGCACCACGGGCGAGGTTCGAGAGCCGGAGTCGTTGCCGGGTGAAGCTGTAGCTGTCAGCTCTGAGGATCTTATAACCGACGAACTGGCTGGGGTTGCCGACTTGGGTGAGGGCGACGAGCTATATCAGCTGCCTGCGCCCGATGGGTGGGCCGTGCTGGTTCGAATACGGACCGAGGAGCCTCCGCTGCTTTTCGGTACCTCCTGTGATGTCGTGAACTCGGTGCCGCTCCCGGCCGGATGGGAGAGTGTCTGCCTTGAGTACACCGTCGAGGGCCGTCGCGTCCAGGGGAGGTTCCCAGAGGGAACCATCAGCATCGCTGCCCCGGTCGGCGATGTGGCAGGCTTCAACAGCCCAAATGAGGCGGTGCTCACCACAGCACGAGTCGATAACCCCAAGCTTGTCGCCGCCAAGGTGAGCCGCATGGTTGTGATCTACGCCGATCAGGCGATGGTCGACCTTCGGGTGCAGGTCGAGGGTGACGCCTTCTGCCAGTGGTACGGAGTGACCGGAATCGTCGAGGCAGGCCGACTCACCTATCGGGCGAGCCCGGCAATGCCTTGCGACCAGTGAAGGGGCTCCCGCAAGACAAGCGCCGAACAGCCGATCTCGGCGCGTAACACTCGCGCATCGCCGAGTGCGCTGTATCGGCACGTCTCGAGCGCTGACTTAGCAGTCCGATTGGCGACTCATCGCGGACTCCGATAGGAGCCATTGGAACCCCCGCGCTGGGCGTTACGTTCGTTTCGTGCCTCCCTGCAGGGCGGGGCGCACGCCCTCGCCGCTGGCCAACACGCCCAGGGTGGATGTATGAATGGCCCGGAGCCGTCCTGTGCTGATAAGCCCGCCACGGTAGTTTGCCTCAGCCCGCCAGTGTTGTGGTGGTGATGTTGACGCCAGGACCGGGAGCGAGGAGCGATCCGACCACGTCGAGGATTTCGCAGATGGTGGGGTCGATGGCGGCGATCGTGGCCGACTCACCGGCGTCGACAAACGCGTAGACAATTACCGGAATACTGTCGACGGTGGCCTGAGCAAGCGCCTGGCTGCTTGTTGCCCCGGCTGCGTACCCGACGCCGCTGCAACCGTCGATGTCATCTTGAGAGACAGTGACCATGTCGCCGGGACCAAGCTGGGTGACCGCGCTGAGGATCCGATCCCTGTTACCTCCTCCTTCGACGACGATGTCCTGAACTTCTTCTAGGAGCCGTTGATCGGCCGCGCCGAGACTGGGAAGGTTGATCGCAAGATCCGGGGCGGGGATCGGCTCGGACGCTTGATCAGATCCGGGAGGCCACACCACGGGCGGTTCGGGAACGTAGGCGCTCGCCTTCGATGTCACGGTGGGACCGTCGGGCACCGCCACCAAGTAGTTGACGTCGCCGACAAAAGGGCGCAGCTTCTGCGCTTTGCCCGACGAGAGTTCAACTCGGTCCAACACCGAGACCCTCTGTTCCGGTGAGCGCACCCCAAGACCAAACCCAGTCTGCCCTTCTCCAACAAAGAGGTAATAGAACTCAGGGTTTTCCCACCCAGCCAGCTCGTTGAGGTCGAGACCGTACACCCGACCATCGACCAGCAGCCTGTCATCGTCGATCCATAGAAAGTTCCTGGCGTACGAGGCCACGTCTACGGCACGAGAGGCTGTCAGCTTGGGGGTGGGCACCAATTCGTACAGGTCGAGGGTGGCGCTATCGATGCCGGTTGAAAGGACCGCTATCAGCCTCCCGGCGGGGTGTTCGGCCACCTGTATCGAAATGTCTTGCGGGTACTCGAACTCGACCGTGGCCAGACTCCCAAGGTTAATGATCGAAAACCGCTCACCGTTCTTTGCGTACGCCCTCTCCGACGTAAGGCCGACCACCCGCCCATAGTCGGTGCTCTGGGATGTCAGGGTCAACTCACCGTCGGTGAGGCGCCAAACCGACCACACCGTCGGCAACGAAGCTGGCGGGTCAGCGGAGTCGGACCCGACGGCGTCAGCCGGGCTCGGGGCGGTAGTAGTCGAGGGCTGCGCGGGGTCCGGACCGAGCGGCGGTGAATACAACAGGGCATGGCGCCCGTCACGGCTGGCACAGACCAGGTCCGTCACCAACCCCGCCCCCGCTCCGATCCGCCACTCGTCCTCCGCCGAGAAGTCGGCCAGGTCCCAGAGAATCACCAGCCGGGAGCGATCGTTAGCGCTGGCCGAGGAACCCAACACGAGAACTTTTTCGGAGCCGGGGCACACGGAGAGGTCGATCGGGAGCCGGTCGGTCGTCCCATACGCCAAGGTTCGGCCCTGCCCGTCAAGCGCCATCAACGGAGC
>CAYUKI010000167.1:0-5410 GCA_964445235.1 uncultured Acidimicrobiia bacterium
CAGGGGCGTCGTGGGCCGGCGAGACCCCACGATTATTTCCCAGACGGTGCACTAGACCGGCAACGGAACGGGGTTCTCGACCTTCGGCAGCGCCTTGTCGAGGCGCCGGGTGGCTTCTTCCTCATCGATGTCCAATGCAAACCTGATCTCGCTGATGAGGGTGAGGCGGGCTCGCGACAGCATCCGCTTTAGCGCCGGCGAGATCCCCTTGGTCTGCTGGGCGTAGGTGAGGTCCCGGACCACTTCGGCCACCTGGTAAATGTCGCCGGAAGTCATCTTCTCGTTGAGGACTTTGTACCAGCGGCTCCAGTTGCTGCCGGCCTCCTGCGGTTCTTCACGGAACTTGGAAAACACCATCCGAGTCTGGTTCTTGGAGATGACCGGACGAATCACCTCGTCGATCTTCTCCACTGGAACAAACACCTTGAGCTGATCGGTGGCGATGTCGAGCAAGAAGTAGTCCTTGACCTTGCCGGCGACCTCTTGTTTGATCCGCTTCGCGATCACCGCCGCACCGTGCTGAGGATGGACCACCTTGTCTCCGACCGAGAAGATGGTAGGTCGAGGCTTGGGGGCCTCCACCACCTTGGGCTCTGGCTTAGGTTCGAGTTTGGCGGCTTCGGGTTTGCTGGGCTCCGGCCGGGGGGGGGTGGCCTTCGGAGCTGCTTTTGCCCCCGCCTTCCCAACGGGCTTGGCCGCCTTTTCGGCGGGCTTGGCCTTCTTGGGGGGTTTGACCTGGATGGCGGGCTTGGCCTTCTTTGGCGGTTTGACGAGGGAGGCCGCCTTGGGTGACTTAACGACCGCGGCGGCCTTGGCGGCTGTTGGCTTGCCGGGCTTCTTGGCGGCTGGGGCAGGTTTGGCGGCTCGCCCCGATTTCTTGGCCGCCGAACCAGCTTTGGCGACCTTTGTTTTACCGGCCTTATTGACGGGGACAACCGGGCGGGTGGCCTTCTTTACAACCGCCTTCCCGACGACCGCTTTCTTGCCGGCGGCCTTGCCGGCGGCGGGCTTCTTCTTTGCCGGTTTGGCGGCAGGTTTGCCTCTGGGTTTGGGTGCAGTTTTCTTGGTAGCCATAAGGGGGAGCCAAAAAGACGGGAGCGGTCGAGTCTACCGGGCCGGATGCTGTCTCACGCCGTGCATGCCCGAACCCGATACCCGACTAGGCGTTGTTCAGCCCAGCTCGGGTGACCAGTGGGCTACCGCGTCGACCAGCCGGTCGAAATGTGCGCGCAGGGCGGCGGCTCGCGCCGGACCGATCCCGGGGGTGCGCTCCAGCTCCTCCTGGGTGGCTTGGAGAAGCCGGCGTTGGCCTTTGAATCGCCGGGTCAGGTCGGTCTGCGTGCCCTCGGGAATCCTCCCGAGCCCCGCCAGCAAACGGACCCCGGCAGCGTCGGCGCTCTCGTCGAGATCGGGGAAGCCCACCGCCTTTCCGACCCGTGCCCAGTCGTCGAGCTCCTCGGTGGGGATCAATTCCAAGGTTTCGATAGCCTCTCGTACGGCATGGGAGCGCCGGGGCCGAGTGTGGTCGCGTACCACCAGGTCGCGTAGGGACTCCACGCCCCGGACCAGATCGGCGGCCTGCAACATGACCATCGATCCCTCCTCGCCCAGGCTGGCGGCATCCCTTTCGATGGCGGCCCCGATCCGACGCACCACCTCGGCGCGTTGAATTGTCAAAACCACGTCCCGATACGTGGCCAGATCGGCGACTTCGGCACGGGTGAGCTGTTGCCCTGATTCGTCGAGCCGCCGGCGCAGCCGCTCGAGGGTCGTGAGTCGCTCGTTGACCCGAGCCGCCACCGAGGTGGGCCGAGCCAGTTCGGTCTTCTCGGCGGCGTAGAACAACGTGGCGATTCGGCGGTCCTCACTGACGGCTACCACCGGCTTCCCGGTCTGGGCCGCCAGCCGTTCGGCGGTTCGATGTCTGGCCCCGGTTTCGTCCGTCGGGAGGTGCGGATCCGGCATGAAATGGACGTTGGCGGCCAGGATGCGCTCACCATCGTCGCTCACCACGATGCCGCCGTCCATCTTGGCCAGCTCCGCCAGCCGGGCCGGCGTAAAGACGGTTATGGCGAGCTGGAAACCGCCCGACGACACGGCCGCCACCGCCGGGCCTTCGCCGAGCACGATGAGGGCGCCGTGGCCCTGCTGAATTATGCGTTCGAGGGCCTGTCGAAAAGCGGTACCGGGCGCCAACGATTCCAACATTTCCAGCAGCGAGGCGGCCATTGGCCGAGGCTACTACGCCGGGTCGCGGTGGAGCCCGGCCGCCGCCAGCGCGGTCACAATCCGGAGACCGGGGACAGGGATGACCGCCCCGGCCACTCCGAGGCGTTGGGCCTCCTCCACCCGCCACCGATCGAAGGGCACCGGCCGGACCTCCCCGGCCAGGCCCACCTCCCCCCAGGCGGCGAGGCGTCCGAGCGGTGCCGACAATGCTGACGAAGCGACAGCCAGTGCCACCGGCAGGTCGACAGCAGGATCGTCGATGCGGAGGCCTCCTACCACGTTCACGAACACTTCCCGATTCGACGTGACGAACCCGGCATGTCTCTCCAGAACCGCCAGCAACTGATGGAGGCGGTTCGGTTCGATCCCGCGGACGCTTCGGCGAGGTTGGGCCACGGGTGCGTCGCCCACCAGAGCCTGCACCTCCACGAGGACCGCCCGCCGCCCGGACACGGCCGGGAAGATGACCGTGCCGGGAACATCTGACTGCCAGTCGGCCAGAAAGGCTGCAGAGGGGTCCGGCACCTCGGCGATGCCGTCGGGCTGCATGTCGAAGAGCCCGACCACGTGGGTGGGCCCGAAGCGGTTCTTCAAACTGCGCAGGGTCCGAAAACCTCTGTCGCTTTCCCCTTCCAAGTAGAGCACCACGTCCACCATGTGCTCGAGGAGCTTCGGACCCGCCAGGGTCCCGTCTTTGGTCACGTGTCCGACCAGAACCACGGAAACCCCGGTGGATTTTCCAAACCGCGCCAACCGAGCTGCGCACTCTCTGACCTGGGCGACGCCACCGGCCGATCCTTCCACCTCGACTGCCTCCACCGTCTGGATGCTGTCCACCACCACCAGGTCCGGACGTAGCTGGTCGGCGGCGGCGACGATGCGGTCGACGTCGGGATCGGTGACGACCGAGACCTCCTCGGATCGAGCCCCGATTCGACGGGCTCGGAGACCCACCTGGTCGACCGACTCTTCGGTGGCGGCGAGCATCACCCGGCGGCCGACCCCGGCTAGGGAGACGGCAGCCTGCAACATCAGGGTCGATTTGCCTACTCCCGGCTCTCCCCCCAACAGGATCGCCGACCCCGGCACCAGACCGCCGCCCAACACGCGGTCCAGCTCTCCGATCCCCGTCTCGATGCGCACGAGCTCTTTTTGGGCGGTCTGGCTAAGCGCAACAGTCACCGCCGGGGCAGAGTGGCTTGTGGGCCGACGATCCTCGACCAACGGGTCGGCGGTCCGGCAGTTGGGACAAAACCCCATCCATTTGGCCGAACCGTGTCCACAGGACGTGCAAACAAACGCCACCGGGCGATCCTATCGGGAGCGTCTGACGAAAAACGCGGCCAGAGCGGCCAGAGCGGCACCAAGGGCGAGGGTAAGGAGGATCGAGATCGGCGTCCATCTTTCGGCTACCCGAACCTGGGCGACAACCAGCAAGGCAACCGACACGGGCAGCAGCACCATCCGTGGCACAATAACGGCCGGCAGGAGGGCGCTTGGCTCGACACATTTGCAGCAATTGCGGCACCGCGGTCGCCGACGAGGACTTCTGTCCGAAGTGCGGGGCGTGGATCGATCCGCTCGCCCGGAAAGACGGCGGCGAGTACGAGGAATTCGAGCTCGGTGAAGAACCAGCGGACGGGAACAACCGACCTCAGGTTCATCAGGTTCCCCGCCAAGAGGTCCAGTGCCCAAGTTGTGGTTCGTCGAACTCGGCCGCGAATCGCCACTGCGAGGAATGCGGTGCCCGCCTGCACCAGGCTTCCCTTCCGGTAGCTCCCCGCCCGGCCGTGCAAACCACGGCCGGCGTCCGGGCGGCCATCGTGATCTCTTCGGTGCTGGCGGCAGTGGTGCTCATCGCGTTGATCGTCAACGCCTTCGGCGGCGATGAACCGGCCGCTACCACGGTGGCCGGCAATGGAACGACGGTGGTCAGCGCACCTGGGACCGAGCCCGACCCTGCCCCTATTCCGATCATCAGGGTCACCTGTGATCCAGAAGGCATTCCGGGTTTCCCCTGCGACAACCTGATCGACGGCGCCCCCACCGAATACCAGGTCAACTACGAGGAGTTGAGCGCCGCCGGCGGAGAGATCGTCATCAAGTTCTCATTCGCCCAGCCCATGCAGATCACCAGGATCCTTTGGGAGAACATCACCGACGAGGCCCGATTCCGTCGCAACTACCGGGTCAAGAGCGTCAACGTCAAGACCGAGGACAGCAACCTGGAGGTGCCGCTCCCCCTCGAGGATGATTCCGGCCTACAGGATCACCGCTACGAGACGTTCCTCTCCGGCACCACCACCGTCAGCCTGACCGTTCGAACCGTCTTTCCCTCCGAGGTCGTCGACGGCCAAGAGCCCTTCAATGAACTCGCCATCGAGGAAATCACCTTCGTCGGCTACCAGGCCTCGGAGGTGGCACCTCCGACCTCGTCGTCCACGACTGCCCCCTGAGCTACGGGCGCCGGCGCCAGTGACCATATGTCGCTAATGGCCCTACCTAGGCGAAAGTATTTCGGAGAAGATTTCTTTTAGAAATCTTCTGATTCTTCAATCGCGCAACGGGTTCTTGACACACCCACCGTTCATACTTGAGGCATGGAAAAGTGGGGAACGGGTATATCGGTCAATGATCAGATCGAAGCCTGGCAGGACGAGCTGACAGGTTGTGAACGAGAGATCAACAGGATCCGGGCCCGTCAGGTCGACCTGATCCGACAACTGGACCGGTACCAGGTCGACACCGCCGAAGAGGCCCGGACCATGGGCGACTGGGCCTCAGCCCATCTCGACCTGTCCCACCAAACGTCGACCCGGCTGGCGCAGTTGGCTCGGGCCTCCGACCCTGACATTGCCCAGGCGATGGCTAGCGGAACTTGGGGATTGGATCGGGCCGCCGCCCTGGTCAAGCTTCGCTCGGCAGGAGTCTCCCCGGAGCTGTTCACGGAGGCGGCCGGGAAGTACTCGTTGGGCCGGCTATACGGCCTCTTGGCCCGGCTCAGCCAAATCTCGCCTGTCGACGAGTCCGACGGGTTCGAATGGCGCTATCTCGTGATCCAGCCTTCTTTGGACGAGTCGGTGTTCAAACTGTGGGGACAACTCCCCGGTGTCGACGGCCGGATCGTCGAGAAGGCTTTGTCCCAGCGGGAAACCGAACTTCCGGTCATTCCCGACCAGGG
>CAYUKI010000168.1:0-5385 GCA_964445235.1 uncultured Acidimicrobiia bacterium
CGCCGCCCCACTGGTGAACGCCTGCAAGGTTCGCACGAAGATGGCCAGACCGAGCATCCCGTAGATGATCGAGGGGACCCCGGCCAGGTTGGAGATGTTGGTGCCGAGCAGCCGGTTCACCCAGTTGTCGGCCGCGTACTCCTCAAGATAGATGGCGGCCGCAACGCCGACGGGAAACGCGAACAGGATCGTAATGGCAAGTACCCAGAGCGAGCCGAGAATGGCGGTGCGGATGCCGGCCGTCGCCGGTTCGGGATCCTGAGGGCTGGTGAGGAATCGACCCGAGACCCAGCTTCGGAAGCTCAGATCGGCTCCAGGCACCGCCTGGTTGACTTCGGCTTCGATCTGCGGCCTTTGGAACAAGGAATCGCCCAGGTTCCATATCCCGACGATCTGAGGCTTCACCACTTCCTCGATCACCAGAGCGAGCACGTCGGACCGGGAGCGGGCAGGCCGGCTGCAGCCGGGGGGGGGAGCGGCCGTCGAGCAAACCTCGTCCCACTTGGCCTGCGTTTCGAACACCAGCCGATCCTCGTAGAAACGCTGCTCTCTTTCCAGCCGCCGGCCCGGGTTGCGCTCCAAGTGCCCCATCAGCACCGCCACCAGCTGATCCTTGTCGAGCTCGTCCAACTGCGCGTCGGTGGCGGCGCCGAGGCTCTCCATGATCTCGGCGGTGCTCACCTCGTCGACGGTCGCCACCAGGCCGAACGATTGGTTGATCACCGTGACCAGCAAAGTCAACAGGGCCAGCACCGCCACGATCAAGGAGAGCAAGAAGAGGCTGCGAGCGATGGCGCCCCGCCTCTTTCGAGTTTCTATTTGGCGATCGATCTCCTCGCCTTCGGGGAACCCGGCGGTTCGTTCGGGAGCGGCCACGCTCATTCGTAGACCTCCCGGAAACGTCGGACGATCCGCTGGGAAAACAGGTTGAGGGCGAAGGTGATCACGAAGAGGGTGAGACCGATGGCGAAGAGGCTGTTGTAGTCGATCGAGTTGTAGGAGAGGTCGCCACCCGAGATGCGGACGATGTGGCCGGTCATCGTCTCCCCGGCCTTGAACGGGTTGAGGATGTAACCGAAAAGGGAGTCTTCACCCAGAGTGAAGTTCTTGGGCCCGGCCCCGGCTGCGATCGCCACCACCATCGTCTCTCCGATCGCCCGAGAAATCGCGATCACGAAGGCGGCGGCGATGCCCGACAGCGCCGCCGGCACGACTACCCGCACCGCCGTCTCCAATTTGGTGGAACCGAGAGCGTATGCACCTTCTCGAAGGCTGCCCGGCACCGCCGAGAGGGCGTCTTCCGCCAGCGAGCTGACCAATGGGATGGAGAGGATGCCGATGACGATCCCAGCCGAGGCGTCGTTGAAGATCTCCACAGCGCCGACGCCGAAGATGGACCGGAGTAGCGGGGTCATGAAGGTCAGCGCGAAGTACCCGTAAACCACGGTCGGGATGCCGGCCAGCACCTCCAGCACCGGCTTGAGGATCCCTCTGGTTCGGGAGGTTGCGTACTCGGACAGGTAGATCGCCGAAGCCAGGCCCACCGGCAACGCCACCGCCATGGCGACCGCGCTGGTGATGAGAGTGGCCAGGACCAGCGGCCAGATGCCGAACTGATCGGCGCCCGGCCGCCATTGGGTTCCGGTAACGAACTCGGAAAAGTCGACAGCGGGATCGCGGAAGAAGAGCAGCGCCTCCTTGCCGAGCTCGTAGACGATCCCGACGGTCGTGACGACCGAGATCGCCCCGGCCAAGAAAAGGAGGCCCTGCACGAGGGCTTCGAGGGGGCGGGCCCTCTTGGCGAGGGTTGCGCCGAGTCGCGAGTCGGTTGCTTGGGTCAAAGTACCGGCATGGTAAGAAGGACCCGGCCTCGGGACGCTTCTAGTGCACCGTCGGGGAAATAATCGTGGGGTCTCGATTATTTCCCCGACAGAGCACTAGGCGGCGGCCAGGAACGTCTGTTTAGCCTCCTGGAGGGCGCCAGCCGGTGCCGGGAAGTAGCCGGCGTCGTCGATCACCTCGTTGACCACCGTCAGGTAGTAGGCGATGAAGGAGGCGACCGCCGGCTTGTCGGCCATGATCTGAGGGTCGCTGTAGATGAAGAGAGGCCGGGCCAGGGGGTAGTCGCCGTTGTCGACGGTGGTAGCGCTCGGCTCCACACCCTCCACGTTGAGAGCGGCCAGTGACGAGGAGTTAGCCTCAAAGTAGGCAAACCCGAAGTACCCGATCGCACAAGCGGTCGTGAGGTCGCCCTCGGTGCACCCATCTTGGCTGACTCCTTGGACCAGAACGTTGTCGTCCTCCGAGAACTGAATGCTCCGTGAGTTCAATATCGGCTGATCGTCTTTGTCGAACACAGCCTCCACGAAGTAGTCGAAGGTGCCAGAGTCCGTGCCAGGAGAGAATCGGGCGATGGGATGGGCGGGGAAATCGGGATTGATCTCCGCCCAGGTCTCGGCGGTCGAGAAGACCAGGGCCAGTTCCCCGAGAGTGAGGTTCTCGGCGAAGTAGTTGGTGGGGCTGACCACCACCGCCAGGGCGTCGGTGCCGACCCGGAACTCGAGAGGAGTCCGACCGATCCCGGCACACAACGCTGTCTCTTCGTCCTTGATCGGTCGGGAGGCGTTGGCGATGTCGGAGTCACCGTCGGTGCAGAATCGCTCGAAACCGGCCCCTGTTCCGATCGAGTCGATGGTGATCCGGCCACCGTAACCGTCGTCCTCGAATCGCTTCGCTACCGCCTCGGAGATCGGAAAGACGGTCGAAGAACCGGCGGTGACGATGTCCCCGGTCACCTCGAGGGGATCGATGACCGGGAAACCTCCATCCAAGGTGACCGGGGTGGTATCGGGAGATCCTGTGGTAGGAGCGGTAGTGACGGGGCTGGTGGTGCTGACAATGATCCCCGGCGAATCGCCGCAGGCGACAACGACGAGAAGGAGAGCGAGTAGACCTGTCTTCATAGTGATGCCGAAGTTAGAGAGCGATGATGGCCGCTAATTGTTCGACGGGTGAACGGTTGGTGAACATCCGACCCCCGCTTCTAGTGCTCTGTGCACTAGTTGCCGGTGCGGGTCCTCGCCACCGCCAGGGCCCGCAAGGTCAGATGCGTGTCGACACCACGCTCGGTGGGGACCTTTTTCCACCTTCCGTCCGCGCCAAGCTCCCACGCCAGCTCATCGTCGGCCATCTGGACTGAGATGATGTCATCGAGGCGCGCTTGAAGGGCGGGATCGTCGACCGGAACGACCGCCTCTACACGACGATCGAGGTTGCGCGGCATCAGGTCGGCCGACCCGATGTAGTAGAGGCGGGGCCCCTCGTCGGAACCGAATCGGTAGACGCGAGAGTGCTCCAGATAGCGTCCGACGATCGAGCGCACGGCGATGTTCTCCGACATCCCGGGTACTCCCGGCCGCAGGCAGCAGATTCCCCGGACGATCAGATCGATCTGGGTGCCGGCCTGCGAGGCGGCGTAGAGGGCGTCGATCATCTCCGGGTCGACCAGGGAGTTCATCTTCATGACGATCCTCCCGTGCGGCCGCTCCGATTCCTCCCGAATCATGGCCAGCATGCGACGCCGCAGGCTCCGGGGCGAGAGGAGCAGACGGCGGAAATCGCGTGGCTCGCTGTAGCCGGTCAAGAAGTTGAACAGCTCCGAGAGATCGGCGCCGAGGCCCGGGTCGGCACTGAGCAACCCGAGGTCTTCGTAGATACGCGCGGTCGACTCGTTGTAATTACCGGTGCCGATATGGACGTAGCGGCGGATGGCCGCACCTTCGTCGCGAACGACTAGGGCGATCTTCGTATGGGTCTTCAGACCGACGACGCCGTAGACGACATGAACCCCTGCCTCTTCCAAGGCACGGGCCCATTCGATGTTCCTCTCCTCGTCGAAGCGGGCTTGTAGCTCCACAAGCGCGACCACCTGTTTGCCTTCGTGGGCGGCGGTGATGAGGTGCTGCATGATGGGGCTGCCCGACGAGGTGCGATAGAGGGTTTGCTTGATGGCGAGCACGGCTGGATCGCGAGCCGCTTGGGCAATGAAGGCCTCCACCGATGTGGAGAAGGAGTCGTAGGGATGCTGAACGAGCACGTCCCCCTGTCGGATCACCTCGAAAAGGTCCTTGGTCTCCCCGGCCGGAGCGAACAGCCGAGGCTGGGTGGTCCAAGTCCACGGCTCCCATTTCAGGTCCGGTCGATCCAACTCCACCAGGCTCCACAAACCGGCCACGTCGAGTGGACCATCCACCTGATAGACGTCTTCGGACCCGATCCCCATCTCCTTGCCGAGCAGATCGAGGGCCTCGGTCGACATGTACTGGTCGACCTCGACACGCACGACCCGACCGAACCGACGTCTGGTGAGCTCCGACTCGAGCACCTCCAACAGATCCTGGGCCTCTTCTTCTTCGATCTCCATGTCGGCGTTACGGGTGACCCGGAACGGGAAATGGGCGAGGATCTCCATTCCCGGGAACAACTCGCCGAGGTGGGCGGCGATCACCTGCTCGAGCGGGACGAATCGCTCCCCGTCCGGCATGACCACAAAACGTGGCAGGATCGGCGGCACCTTGACCCGAGCAAAGCGGGTGACCCGGGATTCGGGATGGCGGACAAAAACAGCCAGGTTGAGGGATAGGTTGGAGATGTAGGGAAAAGGATGAGAGGGGTCGACCGCCAGTGGGGTCACGACCGGGAAGACCCGCTCCTTGAATTGATCGACCAGGTAGGCGCGATCGTCGTTGTCGAGGGTCTCCCAATTCGAGAAGGAGATGCCGGCGGCCGCAAAGGCCGGGGCCAGGTCGTCGAGAAAGAGCTTGGAGACCCTTCGGTACTGCTCGTCAACCAGGGCGCGTATAGCTTCCAACTGCTGGGTGGGAGTGAGACCATCGGCAGAAGGGGTGCGGACAGCCATCGCCAGCTGCTCTTTCAGGCCGGCGACTCGAATCTGAAAGAAGTCGTCGAGATTGGTCGCCCAGATGGCGAGGAAACGGGCCCGCTCAAGTAGCGGAATCTCCGGGTTCTCAGCGAGCGCCAGGACCCGTGCATTGAAATCCAGCCATGAGGTCTCACGGTTGAGTAGGCGTTCGGGGTTCATCATCGCTCCAGTGTCCGGAAACCGGTATATGGCGTGCTCTTGCTCGTGGAACGTTTCACCGATATCCCATTATCGGCGCGTACGAAGGCCACTGAGCAGGAATCCGGAGACCGCCGCCTTTACGTCCGGAAGGCGCCCGGCCGGATCGGGGTCCTTCAGGACCACCCGAGCGCCGGCCATCAGCACATCTTGAATGAGCTGGGCCGCCACGTCCAGCGGCATGGGCTGGAACTCGCCGAGCGCCACACCCTGCCCGAAGATCTCACCCATCTCGACGGCCATCC
>CAYUKI010000169.1:0-5367 GCA_964445235.1 uncultured Acidimicrobiia bacterium
GAAGGGTGAAAGGGGAGTGGAATCAAACACCGCGTGATGGGTTCGTTGGCGGCGGCTTTGACGCTGCTGGCCGCCACGGCTTATCCGGCCAGCGCCGGTTCGGACAGTTCAGGTTTTTGGACGTCGGCTCCACCGATGCTGACTGGCGAGTTGCCCCAGGTTTCGGTGATGCCTTTGATTACGGTCGGCGAAACCCTCGAGGGTGGCTACCGGTTCGAGACCATCCCGGACGGCATCGCGCTTGATCCGCGCGGCTCCAACACCCTGACGATCTACGTCAACCATGAGACCTCGCTGGTTCCATTTCCGGCCTCCGCGTCTCTCACCGACATGGATTTCTCCGACTTCGACAACGCCCAGCTGTCCAGGCTGGTGCTCAAGCGTGGTAACGGCAAGGTCCTCAGCGGCGAGATCGTGATCCCGTCGACGGCCAACTATCAGCGTTTCTGCTCCAACTTCTTCGCAGGAGAGGCGGAGGGGTTCGAGTTCCCACTCGTGTTCACCAACGAGGAAGCGACCGACTTGGTCAACCGAACCGGTCCGGCCTGGCCGGCGGGCGTCGGGGCCGAGCAAGCCGGGTTGGTAGTGGCGTACAACCCCGACACCGATCAGTACCGGTCCATCTACGGCATGGGGCGGTTCAACCACGAGAACAGCGTTGCCGTTCCCGGATATGACCAGGCGGTGATCGTGTCCGGCGACGACACCTTCTCTGCTCCGGCCTCGCAGATGTATCTGTACGCGGCGCCTGACGCCGCCGGAGTGTGGAACGACACCGGCCACCTCTACGCCTTCAAGGCCGACGGGGCGGACAACGACTACGGGGACTTCTCTCCCGGCGAGAGCCTGAGCGGCTCCTTCATCCCGGTGCCCGACTCGATTGCGGATGGCGATCAGACCGGTCTCGAGTCCTGGTCGAACGCCAACAACATCTTCCAGTTCATCCGGGTCGAGGACATCGCTTACGACAAGAACACCCCCAATGTGATCTACTTCGCCGACACCGGCGAACCGAGGGCCCTCCGCGATGCGACCACCGGGCGCCTCAGGCGTGGCCCGAGTGGCACGGTCGGCCCGTTCATCAACGGGCGGATTTTCAAGATGGTTCTCGACCCCAACGACCCTCTCGGGGTCTTGAGCTTGTCGGTGCTGATCGACGGCGATGTCGACGGGTCCGTCTCCAACGATCCGGCCCTCATCCATCAGCCGGACAATGTCGAAACGACGGGTTCGAGCCTGTTGCTCCAAGAGGATCCGGGAAGCCACAACCAGGGAATCGTCACCGCCCGCATCTGGCAGTACGACCTGGCCAGCGGCGACCTCAGGGTGGTGGCCTCGGTCGACCAGAGTGCTGATCCTGCCGCTCGGCTCGGTACATGGGAGTCGTCGGGTATTGTCGACGTTTCCCAGTATTTCGGTCGCGGTGCGTTCCTGGTAACGGTTCAGGCCCATACCGTGTTCGTGGACAGCTTGGTGGGAAGCACCGTTTGGGGCCCGACCACCTTCAAGCGTGAAGGTGGCCAGCTGCTGTTGTTGAGGGTGCCGGGCGCCTAACGCCTCTCCGAAGCCAATAGGGTGCGTATCGTGCGCACCCGGCTCTACATACGTCCCCTCGATGGCGAGGCCCGGTGGCTGGCCATCGAGGGGAGTCGTTTCGTCGAGGACGATGGGTTCGGCGAGCTGATCGACACCGGGCGGTTTTGGGCCATCCCCGGATTGGCCGACTGCCACGCCCATCTAGCAGGCGATACGAGGGCCGACCTCGGCCGACCCGGACGTCTTGACCAGGTAAGGGTAAGGGCGTTCTCCCAACTCGCCGCCGGCGTCTTCGTGGTGATGGACAAGGGTTGGAGCGACGACGTGGTGATGTCTCTCCTCGACGACCCACTCGAAGGCCGACCGTATCTCCGCGTTGCCGGGCGCCGGATCATCGCCACCGCTGGTGGGTACTACCCGGGCTTTTGCGAGGAGGTGGACCCCGCCGAACTGCCGGCGGCGGTGGCGGCCGCCGCTTCCCCGGGCGGATGGGTCAAGATCATCGGGGATTGGCCGCGCCCGGGTCGGGGAGCGGTGGCGAACTTCCCCGAGGAGGCCCTGGCAGCGGCGGTGGCCGCCGCTCATCGAGCCGGGGTGAAGGTGGCCGTGCACAGCTTCGCACCCGACGTGCCGGGGGCAGCCGTGCGGGCCGGTGTCGACTCGGTTGAGCACGGTCTCTACATGACTTCCGCCGATCTGGCGGTGCTCGGCGGCTACGGGGGCGCTTGGGTGCCCACGATTGCGTGCGTCCGGTCGGTGTTGGACTCACTCGCACCCGGTTCGAGTGGAGCCACCCTGCTCGGCGCCGGACTCGAGCAGCTCCGACGGGTGCTGCCTATGGCGGCCGCCGCCGGCGCCACGGTGCTCGCTGGCACGGACCTGGCCCTCCCCCACGGTGGCGTGGCTGAGGAGGCGCGGCTCCTGTCCGAGTGGGGTCTGGGGGACGAGGCGGCATTTCAGGCGGTGACCTCCAACGCCTATCGCTACCTCGAGATAGAACACTCCTTCGTGCCGGGGGCGTTGGCCGACGTGGTCTTCGTGGAAGCAGATCCGCGGTCTGACATCACCACGTTGGGCCATCCCGCCGCGGTGGTGAGAGCGGGGCGGGTGCTGCGAGGCCCTCTTTGAGGCTGGTGCTGGCCTCTGCTTCGCCTCGCCGTCGGGACCTGCTCGCACAGGCCGGCCTCGTGTTCACGATGGTCTCACCGGATGTGGATGAATCCATCCGGTCCGGCGAGACCCCAACCGACTATGTCATCCGTCTGGCGGAGGAAAAGGCGCGGGTGGTCTGGGAGCCCGGGGCGGTGGTGATCGGAGCCGATACCGTTGTCGTGATTGACGGCGAGATCATCGGCAAACCCGCCGATCATCGAGCGGCCAGAGGAATGCTGGGCCAGTTGTCTGGACGCCGCCACCTGGTCCACACCGGGGTGGCGGTGATTGACGCCGTCGGGGAGGTGCAAGTGGAGCGAGAGACGACTCTGGTGACGATGGCCGTCCTGAGCGAGAACGACATCCAACGATATGTCGCCACCGGCGAACCACTCGACAAGGCCGGCGCCTATGCGTTGCAAGGAATCGGCGGATTGTTCATCGAGGGCGTGGAGGGATCGGTGAGCAACGTTGTCGGGCTCCCGCTGACGGTGGCATTTCGCCTGCTTCGGAAGGCCGGCATCGATACCTGGGAGAGTGGTCCCCAGATAGGGTGATCCCATGCAGGAGCACTGGAAGGATGGTTTCGTAGATCTGATCGGCTTGCGAATCGTCGAGACGCAGCCCGACATCGTGCGGGCCACCATCGACATCGATGAGCGGCACCTCCAGCCCTACGGAATCGTCCACGGAGGCGTCTACGCCACCATCGTCGAGTCGTTGGGTTCCCATGGTGGGGTGGCTTGGGCCCTAACCCATGACCGGGCCGGGGTGGTGGGGATCTCCAACACCACCGACTTCTATCGCATGACCAGATCGGGCCGGCTGCTGGCCGAGGCCCGGCCCGTCCACCAAGGCCGCACCCAACAGGTCTGGTTGGTCGAGATCACCCGCGAGTCGGACGGCAAGCTGGTCGCCCGCGGGCAGGTGCGCCTCCAGAACATGGCCAGCCTGGAAGCGGGCCCGACCGGAACGTCGGGTGGCTGATCTCGCCGAGCTGGTCACAACTTCTCGGCGAGTGGCGGAGACCCCGGCCCGGCTCGCCAAGATCGAATTGCTGTCCGCCTACTTGTCGGGGCTCGACGCCGCCAACGTGGTGATCGCCACCACCTTCCTCACCGGGTCGATCATCCAGGGGACGATCGGGGTGGGTTGGGCCGCCCTGTCTGATCTCCCCCCCCCTGCGCCGGGATCGCCTCTTCAGCTGGTCGAGGTCGACGAGGCCCTGGAGGAGATCGGAAAGCAGGCCGGACCCGGTTCACAGTCCGAGAAACAGAGACTCCTTGTGAAATTGTTCTCCCTGGCCACCGCTGCAGAGCAGAGGTTCCTCCGGATGCTGCTCCTCGGTGAGCTCCGCCAGGGTGCCTCGGCTGGCGTGGTGATGGAGGCCGTGGCCCGGGCCGCCAAGGTGCCGGCCACCGCCGTACGACGGGCGGCCATGTTCGGCGACTTGGGTTCGGTGGCGCGCGTGGCGACATACGAAGGCACGGCTGGACTCGACGCCTTCCGGCTGGAGGTATTGAGGCCCTTTCAACCGATGCTCGCCCAACCGGGCACGAGCATCGCCGAGGCGCTGGCGGGCATCGACCCGCTCATCGAATGGAAGCTGGACGGCGCCCGTTTGCAGGTTCACAAGCTGGGCGATCGGGTCGCCGCCTTCACCCGTAACCTCGCCAGCAGCGGCGATCGGGTGCCAGAAGTTCTCGAGATGGTGCGGAAGCTACCGGCCCGCTCGGTCGTACTCGATGGTGAGGTCATTGCCCTCGATTATGCGCGGCGCCCGCGGGCGTTCCAGGAGACGATGAGCCGGTTCGGCACCGAGGTGGAAGTGGATTCCGGGGTAGCCCACACCCGGCTGACCGCCTTCTTCTTCGATTGCCTGCATCTCGACGGCGAAGAGCTACTCGACCAGCCGCTGCGGGTACGCCAGCAGGCCTTGGATCGGGCGGTCCCGGCCGAATGGCGGATTCCCCACCTCGCCACGGCCTCGGTCGAGGAGGGAACCCGCTTTCTGGCCGAGGCGATGGCCGCCGGCCATGAGGGGGTGATGGTCAAGGACCTCGATTCCACCTATCAGGCCGGGCGGCGGGGGGCGGGCTGGGTGAAGATCAAACCGGCCCACACCGTCGACCTCGTGGTGCTGGCCGTGGAGTGGGGACACGGTCGGCGCCAGGGTTGGCTTTCCAACCTGCATCTGGGGGCACGCGACCCGGGCGGCGGTTTTGTCATGGTGGGGAAGACCTTCAAAGGGATGACCGACCAGATGCTGGCCTGGCAGACCCAGCGATTTCTCGAGTTGGAGACCCGGCGTGATGGCCATGTGGTCCACCTTCGTCCGGAGCAAGTGGTGGAGGTGGCCTTCGACGGCGTCCAGACGAGCCGCCGTTATCCGGGCGGGGTGGCCCTGCGCTTCGCCCGAGTCAAGGGTTACCGATCCGACAAGACCGCCGATGAGGCCGACACGATCGAGACGTTGAGGGCCATTCGCGACCGCCAGTAGCACCTTCCGCTACTTCCCTCCGCTTCCCTGCGCTTCTCAGCGCTTCTCAAACCCGTTCTGGCGCGTCAAGTCCGACCTATAGGTCGTGTTTGGCGCGCCAGAACGGGTTTGGGGGGGGGTAGCGCCCGATGGAGGTCCTGGGGCTGACTAGTCCGATTGGGTGCCGTTGGAATCATCCT
>CAYUKI010000170.1:0-5343 GCA_964445235.1 uncultured Acidimicrobiia bacterium
GCAGTTCGCCCGCCATCACCATGGCGTCCGTCCGACTGGTATCGATCCGGAAGATTGGCACCTACTCAAGGCCTCCGATCGGGCCCGGCCGTTCCTTGGAGCGAGGCACGCTTCACCTTGAGCCAGTCGTTGATCTTTCCAGGCGTAGAGACCACCATGGACTGTGCTGGTCCTCACCGATCCGGGCACCAGCTACGAATGCACCTAGACGACAGCAGATTCATCGCATGAGCTACCACGTCCACACCGCGGTTTTTGAAGGACCGCTCGACCTGTTGTTGCAGCTCATCACCAGGCGCCAGGTCGACATCACCGCGGTCAACCTCGTCGACATCGTCTCGGAGTACCTTTCGGTGATCGAGGAGTTGGAGAAGCTCGACCTGGACGTCACGAGCGAATTCCTGCTCATCGCCGCCACGCTCATCCAGCTCAAGGCCCGCCATCTGCTCCCGACCGGCGACGAGTTTGATCCCGACGAGGAGTTGGTGTTGCTGGAAGAACGCGACCGGCTGCTCGCCCGGCTCCTCCAGTGCGTCACCTTCAAGGACGTGGCGGCGGTCCTGGCCTTCCGGCTGAGCGAAGGCACCCGTTACGTGCCCCGAGTCGCGGGGCTGGACGTGGAGCTGAAGCCGGCCCCGGTCGACGTCCACTTGGGTGTGGACTGCGCCGGCCTGGCACGGATCGCCACCCGGGTGATCGCCCGCCCCACGCTCGAACCCGACCTCGATCATCTCGATTTCGACCTACCCTCGGTGCAGGCGGCCCTCGAGGACCTTCGCGCCCGGATAAGGGAAGAAGCTGAGACGACCTTCTCCGAGCTGGTGGCCGATTGTCAGCGCACCGTCGAGGTGGTGGCCTACTTCCTGGCCCTGCTCGAGTTGGCCCGCCACGGCGCCATCGACATTGCCCAACGCGACTGGCTGGCGGAGATCGAGGTCAAACACCGACCACAAGGCGCCACCGAGGCGTTTCAATCAGAATGGGGGAGCTCATGACACCAAAGGCCGCCTTGGAAGCGATTCTCTTCGTGACCGAGGCTCCGGTACCCGAGGAGGAGCTGGCCGAGGTTCTCGAGCTGGGCATTATCGAGGTGAAGAGCCTTCTGGCGGAACTCGAGGCCGATCTGGCCGGGCGGGGCATTTGCCTGCGCCGGGCTGGCCACGGCTGGCGTTTGTACAGCCGCCCCGATGCCTATCCGTATCTGGAACGCTTCTCCACCAGCGCCACCGCCCGCCGGTTGTCGCCTGCTGCGCTAGAGGTTCTCTCCGTGATCGCCTACCGTCAGCCGGTGTCTCGAGCCCAGATCGGGGAGATCAGGGGAGTCGATTCGGAGTCGGCGGTTCACACCCTCGAGCGGCTCGGCCTGGTCGAGGAGGCCGGCCGGCTGGCGACTGCCGGCAATCCGGCCGTCTATCGGACCAGCGCGTTGTTCTTGGAGAAGGTCGGGCTGGATTCCCTCGAGGAGTTGCCTCCGCTGGCGGATCACGTTCCGCCTGCGGAGGTCATGGACTCACTCGAGGAGTCGTTCCGACCGGCCTAGGCGGCTGGCGCGCCTGAAGGACCCTGAGCTCTTGAATTCCGTCGACGAAGGCCCGGACGCCTCTCGACCGGTCCGGCTGCAGAAGGCGATCGCCGACGCCGGTCTGATGTCCCGCCGCCGAGCCGAGCAGCTGATTGCAACCGGTCGGGTCACCATCGACGGTCGCCCGGCGCGGCTCGGTGACCGCGTCGACCCAACCCGCCAGAAGGTACAGGTTGATGGCTCCATACTCCCTATCCGGCCGGACTCCATCACCTACCTGCTCAACAAGCCCCCCGGAGTGGTGTGCACGGCAATTGACCCTCAAGGGCGCCCTACGGTGGTCGGGTTGGTGCCGAAGGTCCCTCGGGTTTTTCCGGTCGGAAGACTGGACACCGAGAGCGAGGGGCTCATCCTGCTCACCAACGACGGCGACCTCGCTCTTCGCCTCACCCATCCGCGCTTTGGTGTGACCAAGACCTATCTGACGTGGCTCGAGGGTGTCCCGGCCGATCGCGACCTGGCCCGGCTTCGGCGCGGGGTCCAATTGGAGGACGGTCCGGCTCGGCCGGTATCGGTTCGGCGCAAGTCGGTATCGGCTGACCGCAGCCTGGTCGAGATCGTCGTAGCAGAGGGGCGCAAACGCGAAGTGCGGCGGATGTTCGAGGCCATCGGCTTCCCGGTGGCACGGCTGGTGCGGACCGCCATCGGCCCGCTGCGCGACCAGAAGCTCAAACCGGGGGAGTGGCGGCTGCTTACACCTTCCGAGGTGCTGGCGCTCCATCGGGCGGAGGGCTCACCCGAAGGGGCCCCAACCAGGGTCTAGGGTGCCGAGGCCTTGTCAACGCGCACGAAGCCCATCACCCCGCTCGATCACCTGATCGACGCAGTGGTTCGTCCGCCCGGATCGAAGAGCATCACCAACCGGGCCCTTCTGTGCGCGGCACTCGCCGCCGGCGTCAGCCGGCTGCACGGTGGCTTGGAGGCCGACGACACTCAGGCGATGCGACGCGGGTTGGAAGGGCTCGGGGTGGTCCTTGACGACGTCGACGACCCCTGGCTGGTGGAGGGAAGGCGGGGACAGCTTGCGCCCACCACGGCGCTGGTCGACGCCCGCGATTCGGGGACGACGGCTCGGTTTCTGACCGCTGCCGCCGCCCTTGCCGGCGGGGAGGTGACCGTCGACGGATCGCCCCGCCTGCGAGAACGGCCCATTCAGGAGCTGGTGGACGCTCTCGTGTCATGGGGAGTAGGGGCTGAGACCCTCGGCCGGGCGGGTTGCCCGCCAGTGAGGGTCAGAGGATCGTCGGTCCAATGGGGGGGGGAGGTCGAGGTCGACGCCCATCGGAGTAGCCAGTTCCTGTCCGCCCTCCTCATGGTGGCCCCATACGCGCCGGTTCCGGTGCGGATTCACCCCGTCGGAGGCGTGGTGGTCTCCCGACCGTACCTGCGTACCACCCTCGAAGTGATGAAGGCCTTTTCGATGCTCGTCGTCGAGGAGCCCGATGGAAGCTTCGTCGTGCCGAGCGGCATGTACCAAGCCACACAGCTCGACATCGAGGCCGATGCCTCGGCAGCGGTGTACCCGTTGGTGGCGGCGGCCGTGACCGGGGGGTCGGTGGTGATCACCGGAATACCGGAGTCGTCGACACAGGCCGACCTGGCGATCCTCGATGTTCTCGCCGACATGGGTTGTTCGGTGCGGAGAGGGCCTGATGCCATTGGGCTGGAGGCGCCGGCCGGAAAGCTGGCGGCTGTGGACGTGGACATGAGCGACGCTCCCGATGGGTCGATGGCGGTGGCGGTGGCGGCGCTCTTCGCCGAGGAGCCCTCTCGGCTTCGGGGTCTGTCGACCCTCCGGCTCAAGGAAACCGACCGGCTGGTCGCGCTTCAGAATGAGATCCGGCGGCTCGGGGCCGGGGCCGAGGTGGACGGCGACCATCTGACCGTCGTTCCGGGGCGGCTTCGGCCCACCATCATCGAGACCTACAACGATCACCGGATGGCCATGGCGTTCGCGGTGGTCGGTCTAGCGCACCCGGGAATCGAGATAGCCGACCCCGGTTGCGTGCAAAAGACTTGGCCCGACTACTTCGATATGCTCGCCGGCTTGTGAGCGGCAGTCCAACAATCGTCGGTTCGGGGGGGGGGACGGTGGTTGCGATCGACGGCCCGGGAGCGTCGGGCAAGTCGACGGTGAGCAGGCTGGTCGCCGCTCGACTCGACCTGCCGCATCTTGACACCGGCGCCTACTACCGAGCGGCCACACTGATTTGCCTTCGGCGCCGCGTCGACCTGGACGACGGGACTGCCATTGCCGGCGCGGTGGCCGGTCACGTCATCGAGCTGGTGGCAGGTCGGCTGCTCATCGACGGAGTCGACGAGTCACTCAACATCCGCGGCGTCCAGGTCACCACGGAGGTGAGCAGAGTGGCTGCTCATGCGGCTCTCCGTCTCCAGATGGTGGGCCGTCAACGAGAGTGGGTTCATGGCCATGGGGGCTCGGCGGTGGTGGAGGGCCGGGACATCGGCACTGTCGTATTCCCCAACGCGAGCGTGAAGGTCTTCCTTACCGCCAGGCCTGAGGTACGAGCCGCCCGGCGGGCCGCGGAGATCGCCTCCGACCACCGGGCCGTACACGCGGACCTAGTCCGGCGCGACCGCCACGACAGCAACCGGGCGAGTTCTCCGCTCCAGCCGGCCACCGACGCGGTGGTCATCGACGCCTCGGAGCTATCGGTGGAGGAGGTCGTGGACCGTATCGTCGCTATGAGTCGTCTGCGGGCCTAGTGGACCGTCTGGTCAATAATCGTTGACGCTATTTCCCAGACAGAGCACTAGTCGGGTCGACTCGGGGAGTCGGTCAGACCCGCCAGGGCCTCGGTGGCAGTCCACCTCCGGTCGTTCTCCACCAGGCCCGCCTGGCCGGGTTGACGGGCGGTGACCGCCGCCTCTACCAGCGTTTGCAGCACGGATACGAACGACCGGAGTTGGCGGGGGAGCGGGAAATACTCCTCCTCATCGGTGACTCGCCATGGCTCGAAGCCTTCCGACGGGTCGAGGGCGGCTATCACCTCATGGACCAGGTGATCGGGGGCGGAGGCCCCGGCGGTGACACCGACCACCTTGACGTCATTCAGCCAGGCCGGATCGATGTCGGCGGCCGAATCGATGCGCCGAGCAGCCACTCCCGCTTCTCCGGCCACCCGCACCAAAGCCTGGGTGTTGGAGGAGTTCTCCGAACCCACCACGAGAATGAGCTGGCACCGACCGGCCAGCTCTTGCACCGCCTGCTGTCGATTGGTGGTGGCGTAACACAGGTCGCTCTTCCGAGCCGTCCACAACTCGGGGAACGCGGCGCTGGCCTGGTCGAGCACCGAACTCCACTCGTGCATGCCGAGCGTCGTCTGCGCCACGAGCGCCACCTTGGAGGGTTCCCGATACGGGAAATCCGGGATGGGCTGTTCGGGCTGCACAAGGGTTATCGCTGAGGGGGCTTCGGCGATGGTCCCGACCGCCTCGTCATGGCCGTGATGACCAACGTAAAGGATGTCGTAGCCGTCGTCCGCCAGCCGTTTCACCTCGTGGTGAACCTTGGTCACGAGGGGGCAGACGGCGTCGATGACCATGGAGGCCCGGGCTTCGGCCCCGGCTACCACCTCGGGAGCCGACCCGTGGGCAGACAGCATCACCGGTGCACCGTAGGGGACATCGGCCACGTCGTCGACAAAGACCACACCCGCCTTTTCGAAGGCTGCCACCACCCACTGGTTGTGGACGATCTGGTGAAAGCAGTAGACCGGTGGCTCGAAGACCCGCACCAT
>CAYUKI010000171.1:0-709 GCA_964445235.1 uncultured Acidimicrobiia bacterium
CCTTCCACCGGGCGACGTCGAGGCGGTCCAGCAAGCGCTGCTGGCGGTGTCGGCACTGGTGGGAGCGATCCCCGAGGTGGTTGAGATGGACCTCAACCCGGTCAAGGTGCTCGAACCCGGCCAAGGCATCAGGGTCGTCGACGCCCGGATCCGGGTGCGGCCGGTCCAGGGCGCTGCGCCGTCGCTGGCCGACCTTCCCTCCGTCAAGGCCCGCCATGGTTGAAGGTGGCGTCGGGCTCGACGGGCGTGGACCGGGGTGAACTGTCCGGCGGCCAGGTAGGCTCGCCGCCCATGGCTTTGGTCGAATACACAACTGAAGGCGCAGTGGCGTTGGTGCGGCTCAACCGTCCGCCGGTCAATGCCCTCTCCGACGAGCTCTGCGCGGAGCTGCTGGAGGCGTTCCGGCGGGCCGGGGTTTCCTCGGTGCGGGCCGTGGTGGTGACCGGGCAACCTCATTTCGCCGCTGGCGCCGACATCAAGGGCTTCCAGGCTGCCCACCAGGCGGCCAGCAAAGAACGGATCGCCGCCAAGTTGGTCGAAGCGGCCTGGGAGTTGGAGCGGCTCCCCAAACCAACCATCGCGGCCGTCTTCGGATACGCGCTGGGGGGGGGCTTGGAGCTAGCCATGGCCGCCGACTTTCGGTATCTGGCCGAGGATGCCAAGGTCGGCCAACCCGAGATCAGCCTCGGCATCATTCCGGGGGCGGGCG